>NZ_CABVDF010000043.1:0-17153 GCF_902497045.1 uncultured Blautia sp.
AGAAATACTATCTTTTTAAGGAGGAACTTATTAATGAAAGGAACTTTATACGGGGTAGGCGTTGGCCCTGGAGATCCGGAGCTTATGACTCTGAAGGCTGTACGCCTGATCCGCGAAAATATGATCATTGCTGTTCCCGGCGCTGATCCCAAAGAAACGGTTGCATATAAAATCGCTGTTCAGGCAGTCCCTGAGCTTGCCGAAAAAGAGCTTTTACCAATTTATATGCCAATGACACATGATCCGGAGGAACTGGAAAAGAACCACACCAAAGGAGCAATGGCTTTAGAGGAAGTTCTTGACCAAGGTAAAAATATTGTATTTCTTACTCTGGGAGATCCCTGCGTATACTCTACTTTTTCCTATTTACAGAAACGTGTAGAAAAAGACGGTTATCACACAGAACTTGTCAGCGGTATAACATCTTTCTGCGCCGCTGCCGCCCGCCTGAACATTCCTCTTTCTGAATGGAATGAACAGCTCCATGTGGTTCCGGCCGTTCACCGTCTTGACAGCACTTTAAACGAATCCGGAAATTATATTCTTATGAAATCCGGAAAAAAAATGAACCAGGTAAAAGAAATTCTCTCCCAGAGCGGACGTGATGTTCTTATGGTAGAAAACTGCGGAATGGAAAACGAACATATTTACCGCAGTGTAGAGGAAATTCCGGATGATGCCGGATACTACTCCCTGATCATCGCAAAAGAATCGAAAACACTGTCATGATCGAAACAAAAAATCTTACGAAGACTTTTGACGGCTTCACAGCTGTAGACAATTTAAACCTAAAGATTGAATCCGGCGAATTTTTCGGGCTGCTCGGACCTAATGGCGCAGGAAAAACAACAACTATCAGTCTTTTATCTACGCTTCTTCTTCCCACAAAGGGAGAGATTCTGATCAACGGACAGACTCTTACCAGAAATCGTCCGGAACTGAAGCGTAAGATCAGTGTGATCACCCAGGAGTACTCCATGCGCCAGGATATGAACATGGATGAAATCATGGAATACCAGGGCCGGCTTTATTTTATGCCCAAAAAAGAAATCCGCAGAAGAACAGAGGAGCTGCTGGATTTCTGTGATCTTCTGAAATTCCGAAAACGTACCGTAAGGAAACTTTCCGGTGGCATGAAACGTAAGCTGATGGTATGCCGCGCACTGCTTACGGATCCGGAGATCCTTCTTCTGGATGAGCCTACAGCAGGAATGGATGCTTTATCCAGAAGGCAGATGTGGAATCTTCTGCGAAAACTGAACGGCAAAAACCTGACCATTCTCCTTACCACCCATTATATGGAAGAAGCACAGTCTCTCTGCGGCCGTGTTGCTTTGATGGATCATGGAAAGCTGGAAGAGATCAATACACCTTCCGGTCTGATCGACAGCCTTGGCAAATATACGGTTGATGAAATGCTGCCGGAGGAAACAAAAAGTCATTATTTCCATCATCGTCAGGAAGCTATAGAATTCCTTTCCGGTCTTACCGGACAGGCAGCCCTCAGGGAAACCACCCTGGAGGATGTTTTTGTAGAGCGGGCAGGCAGACACCTGTCTCCGTCATAAAGGAGGAGTTCGATGGGAATTATTACAATTTTATGGGAGAAATGGGTAGAATTTCGAAGAGATTTTTACAAAATCACTTTGGCTGCCATGATCGCACCTTTGATGTATCTAATCGTTTTCGGCATGGGGATTCAGACCATGTCCCACGGAGAACCTTACCTGAACTTCTTGATTCCGGGCGTTGTAGCGCTGACTACTATGAATGGAAGTTTTAATGCCATTGCACAGAATCTTAACGTTCAGCGCCTTTACGAAAAAGCCTTTGACCAGGTTATGATCTCCCCAACACCTTTGTGGCAGTTTATTGCCGGTCAGATTATTGGTGGAAGTCTCCGAGGACTTTATGCAGGCGGTATCATCCTGATCCTTACTGCACCTATTGAAACCGGACTGATTTTTAATGGCTGGTCTTTTTTTATCATGTTCCTGAATGGAGCGGTTTTTTCCGCTATTGGCGTAGTTGTTTCTTTCCTTGCCAAAAATCACGCGGACGTTCCAAGATTTTCAAACTACATCATCATGCCTATGGCTTATCTGTGCAATACCTTTTTTTCAACAGAAAAAATCCCTGGGATTTTGGGAGATATCGTAAGCATACTTCCTCTTTCTCAGACAAGCCAGATGATCCGAGGCATTTCTGCCGGCGGATCTGTAAATTTTGCAGGCATCGGCATTCTTCTCGGTTATCTTACCGTATTTACTGCCGGGGCTTCCTGGTTTATTTATAAAAAGAAAAATCTCTAAGTACAAACCGGCCGGATACAAGCTGCCATAGGAAGTCTGTATCCGGCTGTTTTTGTAAAATATTTTATTATACCTTTTATTCATTAAAACCAAAAAACTTTTCCAAAAATACAGCAGCCCCGTCATGATCATTATCCTCAGTTACATAAACTGCCGTTTCTTTTATATGAGCTGCAGCATTTCCCATTGCAACTGAAATTCCGGCCATTTGCAGCATCTCCAGATCATTATCGCTGTCGCCTATGGCAATCACATGCTCTTTGTCAATCCCAAGCTTTTTCATAACAGGAAGAAGTCCGTTTCCCTTATCTACACCTCTGGCATTAAATTCTGCATTTCCAGGAACTGATGATGTTACGCAGATTTCAGGATCACTGCTCCATGCTTTGCGGACTGCGGCTCCATATTCAGGCACTGCAAAAAACAAATTTAGTTTTTCAGCCTGATTCAAAAGTTCTTTCTGTTCTCTTAGATTTTCAAGATATGTATGTCCGGAAAGCATATACTCCGAAAATCTGCCCGGAATGTCCACATCAGAAAACCGCTCCAGATCTGCCTTATCCGCATAAACCTGTCCTTCCGCAAAAAATTCCACAAAATAAAGTATTTCTTTTCCTTCTTCTTTTACAAAAGCTTCTGCATCTGCAAGAATATGCTCTGCCATTCCCTCAGGCATGGGAAACCGCTTCAGAACACAGGAATTTTTCCAGTCCCAGACAACTGCTCCATTTTCCAGAACCCCATAAGGAATTCCTTTCAGAGCAGTCACATCCGACGGAAGAAGTCCAAGAGATCGCCCGCTGGCCGGAATCACATAATGTCCTTCATCAAGGAGTCTCTGCAGAACATCTGCAGTTCTTTTTGTCACCTGTCCCTGACTGTTCAGAAGCGTTCCGTCCATGTCCACTGCAACAATGTATCTTTCCTTCTTTTCTTCCATACTGTTCCAACCTCACTTTTTTATAATAATTCACTAAGATATTTTTCAAAACATACGCCTTCATTCCGGTCAGTTCCTTCCAGAACAGTATCATGGATAGCTTTCGAAATAAAATCTGCCGCTTTTTGTACAGATTCTGCCAGATCTGTTCCTTTCACCATCCCGGCACTTAATACAGAGGCAAACAGATCCCCTGTTCCAGAATAACTGCCTCCCTCTTTTTTTACCTTTACCCAGGTGCATCCCCTATGATCGGTAATCAGGTTTCCCATAGAAACAGATTTTTCCTCAATAAGGTCAATCCCTGTGATCACTGCCTCCACACCAAAGGCTTCCGCCAGTTTTTTTCCTGTTTTCTCAACTTCACCCATAAAATCTTTTTGATTCAATGCTGCCATCCACTTCCATCTTTCACGGATTTTTTCTTTTCCATAAAGAAGCAGCAGAGCTTCTGTCAGGTTTGGTGTGATAATTGACGCTTTTTCTGCTAAAATACGCATTTTTTCACAAAGAACTTCTGTATAAATAGGATATTCTGTTCCATTGTCTCCCATAACAGGATCTATTAGTATTTTTGTATTTTCATCACCAAAAATTTCAATAAACTCCAGAACCACATCTGCCTGAGCCGCGCCGGAAAGAAATCCTGTATAAATACCGTCCGGACGGAATCTCATCTGCTTCCAGCGAAGCATAATTTCTTCCATATGTTCTGTATAATCATTATAATAATATGTTTCAAATCCTGTCTGGGCACTTAGGATCGCCGTTGGAAGAGGGCATGCCTGAACTCCCATAACGGAAATCACCGGAATGGCTGCCGTAAGAGAACATTTTCCCATTCCCGAAAGATCATTGATCACTGCAATTTTTTTCAAAACATTTCTCCTCATCTTGCATTCTTTTATACTATGCTATAGAATAGCATCATCATGTATCTTAAAAAACGACCAGTTTTTCCTATTTTTAAAGGGACAGTTTAATCAAAAAGGAAGGAATCATTCTAATGTGCCCACATCCAAATACAGAAAAATCCTCAAAAAACCAGAGCTTTCTCTTTTCCAAAACAGACTCCGAACATCCGGAGCATCTGTATCTGCAGGTCTGTCATTACTATCGCGATCTGATTCTGACCCACCGCCTTCAGCCCGGAAGCCGGATGCCATCTCTGCGCAAATGCGCCCAGGAGCTTCAGCTAAGCCGTACCACCATAGAAAATGCCTATCTCCAGCTGGCAGCCGACGGATATATTATCTCCAAGGCTCAAAGCGGTTACTACGTCACAGATATCGCTCTCCAGAGCCCTATAGAAAAAAAATCTTCCGCACCGGAAGAACCGCCTTGTCTGTATGATCTTTCTTCCTCCGGCGTAGACAGAGAAAGCTTTCGTTTCGATCTATGGCAGAGATATCTGAAAAGCGCTCTGCGTCAGAACGAACGTCTGCTCTCTTATGGAGAACCTCAGGGGGAAGCTGATTTCCGTCAGACTCTGTCTGATTATGTAAGACAGCGGAGAAACATTACCTGTTCCCCGGATGACATTGTTATAGGTGCCGGTGTGCAGAGTCTCCTGCAGATTCTCTGCCCTCTTATAAAAAACAGAAAAAATGTATCCTTTCCCAATCCTTCTTTTGTACAGGGAAGCACCATCTTTTCTGATTTTGGATTTGAAATCCGGTATCGGAATAAAAACAGTGATGTGATCTATGTTTCCCCTGCCCATATGACGAAATGGGGAGAAATCATGCCTGTATCCAGACGTCTGGAGCTGATCCGCCATGCTGCTTCCAACAACAGCCTGATCATTGAAGATGATTTTGAAAACGAATTTGTTTATCTGCAAAAGCCTACTCCCTCTCTTTTCAGTCTTGCAGGAGGACGAAAAGTAGTCTATATGGGATCTTTTTCCAGACTGCTTCTTCCTTCCATCCGAATCAGCTTTATGATCCTGCCTCCTGAACTGACAGAAAAGTATCATGCCAAAGGCGCTTTTTATAATCAGACCGCCTCCAAGGCAGAACAGATCGCCCTTTGTCAGTTTATCCGGGACGGACATCTTTCCGCCCAGACCCGAAGACTGAAACGGCTTTATTCTGCCAAGCTGAAAGAGCTTCTTACTGTTGTACAGGAAATCTTCGGAAAAACATCAAAAATTCAGATCGGAGCCGCCGGTACCAGCCTGGCTCTTACCCTTCCCTGGACGGATTCCGGAGAAAATTTCAAAAAAAAGGCGCGGACCCGTGGCCTGCGCCTGAAGATACTACGGGAGGACACAGAAAGCGTTACCATACTTCTTTCCTGCTCCTCTCTCCCTACATCAGATTTTCAGCCTGCATGTGAACTTCTGAAAGAAATGATTTCAGAAAACTCCTCCGCCATTTGATCTAACCAGGCAAAATCCTTCTGACATATCTCAGTCTCTTCTATTATCGATCATATAAAGCAGGGCATTACAGATGCAGGCAGCAATATTGCTGCCTCCTTTGCGACCCTTTGCCACAATATAAGGGGCCCCGGATTCCATGATCAGCTCCTTGGACTGGACTACATTAACAAATCCTACCGGAACACCGATGATCAGCTCCGGATCCAGTCTGCCTTCCTGGATCAGTTCATAAAGGCGAACCAGAGCTGTAGGTGCATTTCCAATGGCAAAAATCAGCTTTTTGTCAAGAGAAGCTGCCTTGTCCATGCTGGCTGTAGCTCTTGTTGTACCGTTTTTCTTTGCTGTTTCTGCTACATCCTCATCAGATATAAAACAATAAACTTCTCCTCCATAGCGTGCAAGCGCCTTCTTGTTGATACCGGATTTTGCCATCTGCGTATCGGTTACGATACATGCCCCGTTCCGGATTGCCTCCAGAGCTTTTTCGATCACATCCGGAGAGAAGCACAGATTGTCTGCGTAATCAAAATCCGCGCTGGTATGGATACATCGTTTTACCACAAGCTCTGTTCCGGGGATCAGTTTTTTCTCACCCAGTTCTTCGGTAATGATCTCAAAACTTCTTTTTTCAATATCCATTGGTTTTACGTTTTCAAGTTCAACCTTCATTTTCTGTTCCTCCAATGCCTTCTTCCAGGATCTGATATATTTTCTTCATATCCAGATGTTTTCTCAGCTCTGCTGCCAGAATATCATACTGGGTTTCTTTAAAGGAAGCAAAATCCACACCTTCCATCTGAGAAACGTCAATTCCTTTTTTTTCTCCCACTGCACGGATCAGAGCAAGGGCAGATTCTTCTTTGTCAAAAATTCCATGTACATAGGTGCCGCAGATATTTTCAAAAACAGTCCCTTCTGTTTTTTCCTGTCCGCTGACTCCATCGCAAGTCCAGGTACTGGCATGAGCACCGGATTTCCAGGTACTTTCTCCCATGTGGATCTCATAGCCGGTAAACTCCACACCGCTTAACGGCTGATATTCTCCCTGGATTTCCAGATACCTGCCGGTAACCTGTGTCCGTGTTTTTTTCTCCGCAAAAACCGTATCCATAGGAAGAAGCCCCATACCTCTCATGGTACCGCCGGCTTCCACCCCGTGGGGATCACTTAAAGATTCTCCCAGCATCTGATATCCTCCGCAGATGCCAAACACAAAGGTTCCTCTGGCGGCAGCCTTCAAAATCAGAGCCTCCATGCCGCTCTCCCTAAGCCACTGAAGATCCTCCATGGTATTTTTTGTGCCGGGAAGCATGATCACATCCGGATTCTTCAGCTCCGCAGGATGTTTTACATAACGAAGAGAGACTCCCGGAATACTCTCAAACGGATTAAAATCTGTAAAATTTGAAATTCTCGGTACGCGGATCACAGCAATATCAATCAGTCCGATTTCCTGGTCTCTGTCAAACCGGTCTGTCAGACTGTCTTCATCTTCCACCTGGATATCCAGATAAGGAGCCACACCAACCACCGGAATGCGGCACTTCTCCTCCAGCATTTCCACACCGGGATCCAGAATGGTCTTATCCCCGCGGAATTTATTGATGATAAGCCCTTTGACCATATCTCTTTCATCCGGCTCCAGAAGCTCTACCGTACCATAAAGCTGGGCAAACACTCCGCCTCTGTCAATATCTCCTACCAGAAGGACCGGAGCGGCGGCCATTTTTGCCATACCCATATTTACGATATCCTCTGTTTTCAGATTGATCTCTGCAGGACTTCCGGCTCCCTCAATAACAATAATATCGTTTTCGGATGCAAGTGTATTATAAGCTTTCATTACATCCGGCACTAATTTTTTCTTATACTTAAAATAATCTCTGGCGCTCATTGTACCCAGGACTTCTCCGTTTACGATCACCTGAGAACCTACATCATTAGTAGGCTTCAGGAGGATCGGGTTCATCAGCACAGAAGGAGCGATTCCTGCCGCCTCTGCCTGCATTACCTGTGCCCGTCCCATTTCCAGCCCTTCCTCTGTGATAAAGGAATTCAGCGCCATGTTCTGTGATTTAAAGGGAGCCACCCGGTATCCGTCCTGCTTAAAAATGCGGCATAATCCTGCTGCAAGAAGACTTTTTCCCGCATTTGACATGGTTCCCTGTACCATGATTGCTTTAGCCATGTTCAGTTTTCCTCCAGACAATTTTTCAATGCTTCCAGAAGCTTTTCATTTTCCGCCCGTGTGCGTACTGCAATCCGGTAATAACCATCAGACAGTCCCGGATAGTTGCTGCAGTCACGAAGGATCACACCATTTTGGATCCCTTTTTCAAAAAGCCCCGGCTTCCCCCGGAAAAAAATATAATTGGCCTCAGAGGGATATACCCGGAACCCCAGCTCCTTCAATCCTTCTTTCAGGTAAACAGCTTCCTCAAACACAAGCTTCCGTCCCTGTTCCACATACGAACCTTCCTTCAAAGCCGCAATCCCTGCCGCCTGCGCCATAACAGAAATATTCCAGGGCTGGGTCACCTGGGCCATTTTTTCCAGAAGCTCTCTGTTTTCGCTGAGTCCATATCCCAGACGGACACCTGCCATCGCATAACGCTTGGTAAACGCTTTCAGGATAAAAAGATTGTGATATCTTGGAAGCTGTGCCTTCAGAGAATATTTCCCCGGCTCTTTGATAAAGTCAAGGAAACATTCGTCTACAACAAGCAGGATCCCCAGTTCCCGGCAGTTGCGCAGCACACGGAATAAAAACTCTCTGTCTGTCAGGATGCCTGTGGGATTATTTGGATTGCACAGAAACACCATGTCCAGGTCTCTGTGAAGCCAGTCAATAAAGCTTTCCTGCATCTGAAAGGTATCCTCTTCCCGAAGGAGCACATGCTCCACTTCACACCCCACACTTGCAAGAGCCTGTTCATATTCTGCAAAAGTCGGAATCGGGATCAGCGCCCTTTTCGGACGTACCGCCTGACAAAGGGAAAAAATCAGTTCTGCAGCTCCGTTTCCGCAGATGATATGCTCTGGATCCATATCCTCATATTTTCCCAGAGCCTCTTTCAGAGGAGCATAGCCAACCTGAGGATAATCTCCCAGATGCTCCAGACTGCCCCGGACCGCTTCTTTTATACTTTCCGGTGTTCCTAAAGGGTTACAGTTGGCGGAAAAATCAAGGCAGTCCCGATAAGTATAAATATTTCCTCCATGTATATGTTTGTTCATTGTCTTTCTCCTGTATTGTCACATCATGAAATACCGATGCTTCTTCCTTTTCTTTTGATAACAAATACTACACCAGAAGCTGTACCAGAAGTCTTCCTCCAAGACAAAGGAGTACGCTGAGTACAGAAGCCCCGTACAAAAGCCGGTTGGCACGTCTGATATCCTCCGGCTCCACTTCCCGAAGCTTATCTCCGATTGTTGGCTTTTCATATAATTTTCCAAAATAATATGCATTTCCCGCAAGCTGCACTCTTAAGGCGCCTGCCACTGCCGCCTCCGTCTGGGCAGAGTTGGGACTTGCATGGTTCCTTCTGTCTCTTTTATAGATTTTTGCTGCATTTTTTCCATCCATTCCTGTCAAAAACGCAGCGGCTACCATCAGCCATCCGGAAATCCTTGCAGGGATATAATTTGCAAGATCATCCAGCTTTGCCGCACAGCGGCCAAAATACAGATATCTGTCATTTTTGTAGCCCAGCATAGAATCCATGGTGTTGATCCCTTTATACAGGAACATCAGAGGAACACCGCCCAACGCCATATAAAGCATAGGCGCGATCACTCCGTCGGAACCATTTTCCGCCACAGTTTCCACCGCTGCCTTGGTTACGCCTTCCTCTGTAAGCTCTGCCGTATCCCGTCCCACAATCATAGAAACCGCATAGCGGGCTTCCTCAATGGTACCGTTTTTCAGACGGTCATATACCTTCATACTTTCATCCTTTAAGGATTTTGTGGCAAGAAGCTGATAGCACCAGAAGGTTTCCAGTGCAAGTCCCGCCAGAGGCATATATCGATACAGCACAGATAAAACCACCCAGGGAACCCCCAGAGAAATAAGACACACCAGAACAACTTCCAGAACTCCTCCGGACAATTCTCCTTTTTCTGTTTTCGAAAAAATTTTCCTGATTCCTTTTTCAAGCAATGCGATCAGATTTCCGATCAGGCATACCGGATGATACAGCCATCTGGGATCTCCGATCAAAAGATCCAGTAAGTACCCTGCTGCCAGGGCAATGGTATGATAAAGCAAAATTTCCTCTTCCTGACACAGTGTCTACAGTAAAATTCTATATCCTGTGTCTTTGTTTTTTATATTCAAGACATTTTTTTAGAAACGCCTCCGGTATTCGTGGATTCCCATAGTAGTACAGATGCGGAAAGCCTGCAAAAAGAGTGTCCGTCCCATGAATACACTCCCATCCTCTGGTGCTTTCCGGCTTCTGTGCATAAAAATCTCCGCCGCAGTTTTCCGAATCAAAATAATGAAATTCATGAGCGGGAATCTCTCCCAGATTCTTTTCTCCCAGAACTGTTTTTTTCTGCTGAAGAGAAATATAGCCAAATCTGGAAAGTCTGGGTGTCCGGTATACTTTTCCCGGAATCACGCCTGCCATATGACGGATCTGTCCGTCCATATCTTCCATTTCCTCATGAAGATACATAAATCCTCCGCACTCTGCCATGCAGGGAAGTCCGGCTTTGATCCTTTGTCTGATCTCTTCTTTCACAGAATTATTTTTTTCCAGCTCCTGTCCGTTCAGCTCCGGATAGCCTCCATAGAGAAGAATACCGTCCACCTCCTCCGGAAGATGTCTGTCATGAATGGGCGAAAAGGGCACAAGCTCTGCTCCCATTTCTCTGAGGATCCTGAAATTATCTTCATAAAAGAAACAAAATGCCTCATCCTCAGCCACTCCGATCCGCACCGGTTCCTCCAGAACAAACTCCGGTTTTACTGAGATCTCATCCATATCCGGCGCACTTTCTGCCAGCCTTTGGATTCCTTCCATATCCAGTGTGTTCTCCAGAATTTCCGCCAGCTTATAAAGGCGGCTTTTCAGTTCCGGGATCTCATGAGGAAGAACCAGCCCCAGATGACGGCTTTCGATCACACAGTCTTCCACCCGGGGCACATACCCCAGCACCACGATCCCCAGTTCTCTCTCCACCAGTTCCTTCATTCTGGGATACAGCATGGGAGACATCTGATTAAAGATCACGCCTTTGATATGACTGTCCTTTTTATATTCCAGAAAACCTTTGATGTAAGCTGACAGCGAAACACTCATCCCCTTACTGTTTACAATAAGGATCACCGGTGTATCGGTCACTCTGGCAAGGTCATATGCACTTGCCCGTGTAGTTGTTCCTCCAACGCCGTCATAAAATCCCATGACTCCCTCCATCACAGAGATGTCACAGCCAACGGCATTCTTTTGAAAAATTCCCCTTGTGATATTCTCCGAAGTAAAAAAGGTATCCAGATTTCTGGATCTTGTGCCGATCACTCTGCTGTGGAACATAGGGTCAATGTAATCCGGCCCGCACTTAAAAGAAGCTGTTTTTAACCCTCTGCCGACCAGCGCCTGGAGAAGTCCGCAGGTGATCAGTGTTTTGCCGCTTCCGCTGGCTCCTGCTGCCAGAAGTATCCTGGGTATTTTCATAAGCTTCTCCTCCTTTTATCTGACTTCCTGAATAGTAATCACATAAATAGGATTTTCTCCCATCATCATGTGATAGCGGCCGATGGATTTTGATCTGGAAACTGCAAGCTGTACAATATCTGTTTCCCATACGGTATTTTCATCCTCTGCCTTCAGCTGCCGGATACATTCCATGGCTTCACTGACCGTTTCCAGAGTGATACAGTTGATCACCATCCGGACGTTTCTGTTTTTTTCAAGAAGGACATGGATGATTTCTTTAAGATTTCCGGAAGACCCTCCAATAAAAGCATGCGTAGGAGCCGGAAGCCCTTCCAGAGCCTCCGGGGCTGTTCCTGCTATAACTTCCATGTGGTCAAGAGCAAACTTTTCTTTGTTCTGTCGGATAAGGTCAAGGGCGTCTTCTTTTTTCTCAATGGCATACACTCTGCCTTCTGTGGCACAGAGCGCCATTTCCACAGAAACCGATCCTGTCCCTGCTCCTACGTCATAACATACCGAATCCTTTTTCAGTTTCAGTTTTCCCATAGAAACGGTACGGACTTCTGTTTTTGTCATAGGAGCTTTTCCCCTGATAAATTCCTCATCGGGAAGTCCGTGGGTAGCTGCTTCTTCTACTGCCGTTTCATTATATGCGCAGATCACACTGAGAGCATCTCCCTGATACTCGGTCAGTTCACTTGCTTTTTTTACAAAAATCTTTTCATTGTCATAAGAAAGATTCTCACCCACATAGAGAAGAACATCTCCCATTCCATAAAAAGTCAGCTTACGGGCAAGCTCTGCCGTTCCCTCTGGGGTTCCCAGAATGGCAAATACCTTTTTGTTTGAACGGATCTGGGACACCAGATTACAGCTTTTTCCATGAGCGCTGACAATTTTGGCATCATCCCAGGACAGTCCTATCTTTGCCATAAAATAAACCACTGAGGAGATTCCGCAGATCACCTGCGTATCCTCTCCCAGAAGCTCCAGAAGCTTTTTGGCTCCACTGTAAAAACCAACATCGCCGGAAAGGGCAATCACCACTTTTCTGTACTGCGGATGGCTGTGGATATAGTCTGCGATCTCCTGACTTCTGTATTCATAAAATACATCCTGATGGGGAAGACGAACGGCATCTGCCATTCTTTTTGCACCTATGATCAGATCTGCATTTTCTACGGCAGTTTTTCCCTGAACAGTCATAGTATCCCGGCTTCCCATGCCAATACCCAGAAGCGTTACCTGTGGCTTCATGGAAAACTGAAATTTCTCTGCCAGCACAGAGCAGGCATCTGCAAGTGTTATTCCCTGTTCATTTAACGGGCGGCCGATGATCACCGGTATCACTCCGCAGGAAACGGCTGCCTGTATCTTTTCCAGAAAACCGCCGGCTTTTCCGGAATCCTTTGTAACCAGATAACGGCAGTCATACTGTTTCAACATGGCTGCATTCATCTCCTCCGAAAAAGGCCCCTGCATGGCAATCAGATTTCTTCCTTCAAACCCCAGTTCCCTGCAGGTGTCGATCACAGAAGGAAGAGAAAGAACCCGGGCAAAAAGGCGTTTCTGAAAATCCGGAACACCGGTAAACAGTTTTAACTCCTTGCTTCCTGTAGTAAGGAGAACGTTTCCCTCTGTGGTTTTCAGGAATTCCGCCGCCTCTTCCGTGCTTTCTACATACACGGCTTTCTGATGACTGCTTTCCTCCCGCAGAACCCGGATATAGGAGATTCTGTTTTTTTCACAGGCCCTGCGGATATTTTCAGTTACCTCAGCAGCATAGGGATGGGTGGCATCCAGAACGATCTCCGGTCTTTCCATCTCAAAAAGAGCTTCCATCTCCTCTTCCGAAAGGCGTTTCCCCTGTACATGAAGAAAAGAACTTTCCGAAAGAGACTTCGTTCCGTACTCTGTAGCCACACAGCCAAGAACCTGGACCTGATGCTCTGCCAGAAAACGGCACAGCTCATATCCTTCTGTTGTGCCTGCAAATACAATGGCTTTATACATTCCGATATCCTCTTGGCGTTACCATTTTTCCATTGATCTCTTTTGTCTGAGAGTTGCCGATAAATACGGTAGTAAACATATCTACCTTTGTATCACGAAGCTCCTTCAAGGTCATAAGGTGATATTCTTCTCCCTCTCTTCCGATATTGGCAACCGTGCCGCATACGGTTTCCGGAGATTTGTACTGCATCATCAGATCACATGCCTTCTGCAGATAATCATGCCGCTTCCTGCTGGAAGGATTATAAAGACAGATCACAAAGTCTGCCTGGGATGCCCCCAGAAGACGGGCTTCGATCTTTTCCCAGGGGGTGAGAAGGTCGCTGAGACTGATAAGACAGAAATCGTGGATCAAAGGAGCACCAAGAACGGCAGCTCCGCCCAGAGCAGCAGTAACACCGGGAACGATCTCCAGTTCCACCTCCGGATATTTCACACCAACCTCGTACATAAGTCCTGCCATTCCATAGACACCTGCGTCTCCGCTGCAAATCATGGAGACTACTTTTCCCTTCATCGCCTCCTCAAAAGCAAGAACACAGCGGTCTACCTCTTTTTTCATCGGTGTGGTAAGAAATTCTTTATCTGCAAAGGTATCTTTTACAAGATCCACATATACGGTATATCCAATGATCACATCACTGGCTTTTAATGCTTCCATGGCGATCCCGGTCATCTGGTCACAGCCTCCCGGGCCGATTCCTACTACATATATTTTATTCAAAACGTACCTCCCATGTCCGGATGGCAAGAGCAGTTGTCACTCCGTCCTCTCCGGATTTTCTTTTTATCAGTGTCCCGTCTGACGCCCCCAGTACAGCGCTTCGTTCACAGACATTCTCTACTCCTGTGATCTTTTTTACAAAAGAGGAAGGGGTAAAATCTCCCTGCACCTCCATTAACGCTTCACTGTCCCAGGTACGGAACGGAATTTTATTTTTTTCTGCATAATCAAGCAGCCCCGGCTCATTTTTTTTCAGTGAAATGCTTGCCAGCTGCTCCACTGCCTGAAGAAATACATCTGCTTCCTCCATGCATCTGTCCGCAGCTTTTTCTATGGCTTCCGCTTCTTTATCTCTCCTGCACCCCATACCAAGAGTCAGAATCCGGGGTATCACCTGCACAGTAGATAAAAATGGCTTACAGGATTTATGGATCGTAACCGCTATCCCAATCTCCGGATACTGCTCCGGGTTCTTTTGGATACTTTCCGATTTCTCTGACTCTTCGTCTGGCTCTTCCTGTAATTTTCCATAAATATCACATAGAACAAGTCCCTCCGGGAGTTCCCCCTTCCAGGGAAATTCACTGTAAAATCCAACCTTTTTACCTGCCAGAAGCGCTGCAGACACTTCTTTTGCCGCCGTCATATTCCGGATATCACAACCGTTCTTTTTTGCAAAAACATCTACGGCAAAACGTCTGTGAAGATCTGTAGCCGTAGTCACTACAGGCTGTGCCCCCAGAATCTGTGCACTTTGCAAAGCCAGTTCATTGGCGCCTCCCAGGTGACCGGACAGCAGAGAGATTACAAAGTTTCCGCATTCGTCGATCACCAGTACTGCCGGATCAGACTTTTTGGACGCCACATAAGGAGCAATGCTCCTTACTGCTATCCCGCAGGCTCCCACAAATAAAATTCCATCATCCAGGGGAAAACGACCGCCTGCCCATTTTACAGTACTTTCTGTAACAGAATCTTCCAGATATTTACTTTTTTTTGCAAGAAGAACCTTATGCCCCTGTTCCTCAAGTCCGGTCTTCAGCCTTTCTGCGGTATGAAGTCCGGTAAGACTGAAGCAGATTATCGAAAGTTTCATCCGCTGCTCCTTTTTATTTGGTGGCTTTTCGGAATTCAGTGGTAAAAGAAGGATCATACAGCTTGGATCTGTCATAATGTGCTGCCTTTACTGCATCACCAATGATCATCAGGGCAGTTTTTGTAATATTATTCTCTGCTGCTGTTTTTGCCAGTGTTCCTACTGTACAGATAAATTTCTTTTCATCCGGCCAGGTTGCCTTATACACAATAGCTGCCGGTGTATCCTCTGTATATCCGCCTTCGATCAGTCTCCTGCTTAATTCCTCCAGCATTCCGGTGCTTAAAAACACCACCATAGATGCCTGATGTGCCGCAAAAGACTGGATGCTTTCTTTGGACGGAACCGGTGTACGTCCTTCCATTCTGGTAATGATCACACTCTGAGAAATATCCGGAAGGGTATATTCCAGATCCAGCGCACTTGCAGCTCCGCAGAAAGAGCTGACGCCAGGACAGGAATCATAAGCAATACCCTTTTCATCCAGAATGTCCATCTGTTCACGGATTGCTCCGTAGATACAGGGATCTCCTGTATGGAGACGGACCGTGGTTTTTCCTTCTGCCTCCGCTCTTTCCATAACAGAGATCACTTCCTCCAGCGTCATTTTTGCGCTGTTGTGAATGGTACAAACATCCTTGCTGTATTCCAGAAGCTGCGGATTCACAAGAGAACCTGCATATATGATCACATCTGCTTCTTCCAGATATTTTTTTCCTCTGACTGTAATAAGATCCGGTGCTCCCGGTCCTGCTCCTACAAAATGTATCATTCTTTTTCTCCTTTAGCTATTTTTTTGATCAGTTCTGACGCATTGGCTGTCTGACCCAGGTAACCATACTCATTAGAAAAAATCACAGCTCCCAGAAGAATCTGATGATAGGACCGATGATCCAGATAAAACTGAATCTTCTCCAGTATCACTTTCATGACCTCTTCCATCAGATCATATTTTTTCAGCACAGATAGCGCTTCGTCAGTGGTGTTGCACTGCAGGAGTTCCTGCGCGCATGCAAGACTGCCCCCCGCACGGACAGCTGCCGCACAAAAAACCTCCATTCTTCCATCCGCACTGTGAGAATGGGTGTTCATGATTCCTGCTGCAACCTTAATAAATTTTCCGATATGTGCAACAAAAAGAATGCCTTTTGCTCCCATATCTACAGCCATATCTATGGTCTCTCCCACATAATTGCTGCATTTAATATTTTTTTCAAAAGGGAGCTCCATATGCTCTCTTAAAAAATCTGCACCATAATTTCCCGGCGTCACCAGAAGATATTCCTCTTCCATGGCAATATGCTGGCTCATTTCCACCCGGATACTGTCGATCAGAGCTTTTTCACTCATAGGCTCCACAATGCCCGAGGTTCCCAGAATGGAGATTCCTCCCACAATACCAAGTCTTGGATTAAAAGTCTTTTTGGCAATTTCCTCACCTTTCGGTACAGATATAGTGATCTTCAGTCTGCCTTCATAATCAAATCTGTCTGCGGCCTCCTCCGCAGATCTCAGGATCATAGCCTTGGGTACAGGATTGATGGCAGCCTCACCAACAGGCTGCTTCAGACCGGGTCTGGTCACTCGTCCAACTCCCGCTCCTCCATCTATCAGGAAACGGTCTTTATTTTCCGTCAGTTCCTTCTGGTCTGCCTCCATGCCGGTCTGCTCCGAAGCATCAGATGCTGACAGTTTTTCTGCCCGGGCATATACCAGAATCCCGTCTGTAGTATCCGGATCATCTCCGGCATCCTTACGGACCGCACAGCTTACTGCATTTTCTTCCTGCCGGATATCCAGAAGCTCCAGATTTAAAAGGATCCCTTTTGGAGTCATCAGCTCTACTTCTGAGATTTTCTTGCCCCCAAGAAGAATCTCGGCCGCTCCCTTTACTGCAGCTGCCGCACAGGAACCCGTGGTATAACCAAAGCGAAGTTTTTTCTGATTCCGTATCACATAATGATCTTCCAGTCCTGTCCTATGTGCCATAAAATCCCTCCTTATTTCCGTTCA
>NZ_CABVDF010000044.1:0-16981 GCF_902497045.1 uncultured Blautia sp.
TTGTATTTTCACATAATTTGTATTATCACAAAGCACCCTATATGTTCATTCCACCGTTACACTTTTGGCCAGATTACGGGGTTTATCTACATCCAGTCCTCTTGCCACACTGACATAATATCCGATCAGCTGCAGAGGGATCACTGCAAGGGAGGTGGCAAAATGCGGATCTGTTCTGGGAATATAGACAGTAAAATCAGCTGTTTCTTCTATATTATAGTTGCCGAAGCTGGTAAGTCCCATCAGATATGCCCCACGGCTTTTGCACTCCACCATATTGCTGACTGTTTTTTCATAAAGCTCCGGCTGGGTAAGAACTCCGATCACCAGAGTACCGTCTTCTATCAGGGAAATGGTTCCGTGCTTCAGTTCTCCTGCTGCATATGCCTCTGAGTGAATGTAGCTTACCTCCTTCATCTTCAGGCTTCCCTCCATGCTGATGGCATAATCGATGCCTCTGCCGATAAAGAATACGTCCCTGGCGTTTGCCTGTTTGGAGGCAAACCACTGAAGTCTTTCTTTATCCTCAAGGATCTTCTGGATTTTTTCCGGTATGGTCTGAAGCTCTGTTATATAGTTCTCATACTGCTCTTCCGTGATTTTTTCCCGGACAATGGCAAGCTGAAGAGCCAGTGCATAAACAGCCATCAGCTGTGTACTGTACGCCTTGGTTGTAGCTACAGAGATTTCCGGTCCTGCTAGGGTATAAAATACATGATCAGCCTCCCTGGCAATGGAAGAGCCTACTACATTTATAATTCCCAGAGTGCGTACTCCCAGCTTCTTTGCCTCGCGAAGAGCCGCCAGGCTGTCTGCTGTCTCTCCGGACTGGCTGATAACCACAGCAAGTCCCCTGGGATCCATGATGGGCTTTCTGTACCGGAATTCCGACGCAAGCTCCACCCTTACAGAAATCCCTGTCAGATCCTCCAGTACATACTGGGCTGTCATTCCTACATGATAGGCAGAACCGCAGGCAATAATATATATCTGAGAAATTTCCCGGATGATCTCCTCGGTAAGGCCAGCCTCAGAAAGGTCGATTCTTCCATCTTTCAGCACAGAATTCAGTGTATCTGCCACTGCTTTTGGCTGTTCATAGATCTCCTTCATCATAAAATGCTCGAATCCGGCTTTTTCTGCCGCCTCGGCATCCCATTCGACCGTTTTCATCTCTTTCCGGATTTCCTCGCCGTCCAGATTATAGAAGGTGATCTCTCCTTTTCTGACACGGGCCATTTCCAGATTTCCAATGTAGTATACGTTTCTTGTATATTTCAAAATTGCCGGAACATCTGAAGCAATATAGGATTCTCCCTCTGCAATTCCCAGAATCATAGGGCTGTCTTTACGGGCCACATAAATTTCTTCCGGATACTCCTGAAAGAGGATCGCCAGCGCATAGGAGCCGCGGATCCGGACCATTGCATGGTTAATGGCATCCACCGGTGTTCCTTCATATTTTTTGTAATAATAGTCAACAAGCTTAACGGCAACCTCGGTATCCGTCTCTGAATGAAAAACATATCCTTTCCGAAGAAGCTTATCTTTTAATTCCTGATAGTTTTCGATAATACCATTATGAACGGCGATCACGTTTCCATCATCACTCATATGAGGATGAGCGTTTGTCTCCGAAGGCTCTCCATGGGTAGCCCAGCGTGTATGTCCGATTCCGCAGGTACCGGAAACCGCTGTTCCATTGTCTGTTTTTTCTGCAAGAGCCTTCAGGCGTCCCTTGGCACGGATAACCTCCGGCTGTTTTTCTCCGGCTCTGACTGCAAGTCCGGCGGAATCGTAACCGCGATACTCCAGCCTGGAAAGCCCGTCCAGAAGGATAGGCGCCGCCTGATGCTCTCCTGTAAATCCTACAATACCACACATAATTTTTCTCCTCTTTTTGCATTTCCTTACTAAAGTTTCACCGTGGTATCATAGCATATTTTTTCTGTTTTTTCAAGAAAAAAAGACAGCCGGAATCTCTCCGGCTGCCCTGTAGCTTTTATTATTGTGATTTATTTTCCAAGCTTACGCTGGATAGCTTTTACGATTTCCATGATCGGGATGATCAGAACTGCAAGTCCAAGAGCGATCATGTATTCGGTAAAGTCGATGGGTGTAAACTGGAATGCTTTTGCAAGGAACGGAACCTCGATAACAACAGTTGTCAGGATCAGAGATACCAGCATTGCACCATAAAGGAACACGTTATGGCTGTTCAGTTTGAAGATGGAGCCGCGGCGGCTTCTCATATTCAGGGAATGGCAGATTTCCACCATAGAAAGTGTAAGGAATGCCATTGTGGTTCCGTCCGCGCTGTTTACAAATTCCCACACGCCGGATTCTATTCTGTGTCCTACCAGATAGGAGATCATAACCAGAATTGTAACTACTACGCCCTGGAAAGCTACGTCAAATCCCATTCCTCCGGCAAAGATTCCTTCCTTAGGATCACGGGGTTTCTTTTTCATGATATCGGATTCGCTCTTTTCAAGTCCAAGAGCCAGAGCCGGGAAGCAGTCTGTAATCAGGTTGATCCAGAGAAGGTGTACCGGCTTCAGGATGGTAAATCCGATCATGGTAGAGAAGAAGATTGCCAGAACCTCTGCCAGGTTGGAAGCAAGAAGGAACTGGATGGCTTTACGGATATTTGCGTAAATACGGCGGCCTTCTTCTACTGCGGAAACAATGGTGGCAAAGTTGTCATCTGCAAGAACCATATCTGCAACGTTTTTGGTAACATCTGTTCCGGTAATACCCATACCTACGCCGATGTCAGCGCTCTTAATGGATGGAGCGTCGTTGACGCCGTCACCTGTCATGGCAGTGATCATACCTTTTTTCTTCCATGCATTAACAATACGGACTTTGTGCTCCGGCTGCACACGGGCATAAACGGAAATCTCTTCTACCTTCTTTTCGAAGTCTTCATCACTGATCTCATTTAACTGTGCTCCGGTGATTGCCTGGGACGGATCCGTCAGAATGCCAAGCTCCATACCGATAGCTACTGCCGTATCCTTATGGTCACCTGTGATCATGATCGGACGGATGCCGGCTTCACGGCACTCTACGATAGCTGCTTTTACTTCCGGACGTACCGGGTCGATCATACCGGAAAGACCAAGATAAGTAAGATCCTGCTCCAGAAATTCCGGTTCTGTGCTTTCCGGCATCTTGTCCCACTGACGGCAGGCGCCGCAGAGAACACGAAGGGCTCTGTCAGCCATAGACTTGTTGCTCTTCAGGATAGCAGTCCGCACCTCTTCTGTCATAGGTACTTTTTGTCCGTTTACCATAGCGTGGGTACAGCATTTCAGCACTTCGTCAGGAGCGCCCTTGGTAAACTGGATGATCTGATGATTCTTTGTTTCGTGAACCGTGGACATCATCTTTCGAAGAGAATCAAAAGGCGCTTCTCCTACACGAACATATTCCTCTTTCAGCTGTGTCTTGATCATACCGTTTTTGGCGGCATCATTAACAAGGGCACATTCCGTCGGTTCGCCTACAGCCTCTCCTGCATCTGCATCATACTCTGCATCGGAGCAGAGAGCCATTGCTGTTTCCAGAGCTTTTTCATCATCTGATACATGCTCGACTACTGTCATCTTATTCTGGGTCAGTGTCCCTGTTTTGTCAGAGCAGATGATCTGTGTACATCCAAGTGTTTCTACTGCAGTCAGTTTACGGATAATGGCATTTCGTTTGGACATATTTGTAACGCCGATGGAAAGAACAATGGTGACAACTGCTGCCAGACCTTCCGGAATAGCTGCAACTGCAAGGGAAACTGCAACCATAAAGGTACTGAGGATCGTATCACTGCTGATTCCTGCGCGGAAAAGTCCTACTGCAAAGATCACAATACAGATGCCGATAACAAGAACGGTAAGGATCTTGCTCAGCTGGTTCAGCTTGATCTGGAGAGGTGTCGCCTCATCCTGTGCCATAGAAAGGGCTTCTGCGATCTTACCCATCTCAGTTTTCATTCCGGTTCCGGTGATGACCATCTTTCCACGTCCGTAAACAACGGTGGATCCCATGTACGCCATATTTTTACGGTCGCCCAGAGAGACATCCTTCTCGCCGGAATCCAGTTTCAGTAGACCTGCGATCTTGTTTGCCGGAACTGATTCTCCGGTAAGAGCGGCCTCTTCGATCTTCATGCTGGCAGATTCTATGATACGTCCGTCTGCCGGAACTGCATCTCCGGCTTCCAGAAGTACAACATCACCCGGAACCAGCTCGTCACTTTTCAGAACGGTTACTTTTCCGTCACGAAGAACCTTGCTGGTTGCAGCTGCGATCTCCTGCAAAGCTTCAATGGCCGCTTCCGCTTTGCTTTCCTGAACAACGCCCAGAACTGCGTTGATCACTACTACGGAAAGGATAATAATTACATCTGCAAAAGATTCGCCTTCATAAAAAGCAGTGATTCCAGATATAATGGCAGCTACGATCAGAATAATGATCATAGGATCTGCCAGTTCCTTCAGAAAACGCTGGAGTAATGAAGTTTTCTTGCCCTTTTCCAATTCGTTTTTTCCATATTTGGAAAGCCGCTCCTGGGCTTCTCCTGTGGAAAGTCCTTCCTGAGAGGAATTTTGCTCTTTCAGAACCTCTTCTAAACTTGACAAATATTCTTTCATATTGCCTCCGTTTCTGTGCAGTCGGACCTTAAGTCCCGCACGGTTTTTATTTTGATGACAGACTCCAGAAAAATTTCCAATGTCTTTATGAATGGGATGTTTCCCTGTCACTCCTTTCCACTGACTCTTCTGTTATAAATCATACCCATATTCAGAAGATTTCATAGGCTGCTGCCGATATCTGATACTATTCACCAAGAAAGTTAATATACTACTTTCCTAATAAACAAAAAAGAGACTTATCCAGGGACTACTCCCATAGATAAGTCTCGCTGTTTCAAACAAAACCAGACCCACGGCCATGATGTTGATTCTGTTACGCCATTATGGTGTCAGCTACTCCCTTACATCCTTTTTTTCATTGCTGTTATTATGCACCTTTTTATTTTAAAATGCAATGACTTTATAAAAATTTAATGTTTACAGAAAATGCTGGTTATTTCAACAGCGGTTTCGTTTGTTCACAAAATAATTCAGGATCCCGCCGCCCACAATAATCACCAGAGCAACGCCCACTACCCTTTTGGCCGCCTCCTGAGGAAGCTGCCCTTTGGAACCAATAGAATCCGCATAAAACAGCAGTGTATATTCTACTTCATGAGGTGTTCCCATGGCTGTGGTATCTGCGATCACTTCTACTGGCTCGTCCATGGCCAGAATCGGGATTTCAAATATGGAATTCATCCCTTCTTCATTAACAGGAAGATATTTTTCTCCATCTACGATCATATAGTCATAGTTGGAACTGCTCCACTGAAGTCTGGTAAACGCTCTGCCGTCACGTACGATCAGGACAGTAGGAGAAACCACACCTGCCTTACCGCTTCCGCCTTCCAGATCTACCTGAATAGAGTATTCCCCATCTTCCATATTCATTTTCACTCCCGGGGATTCAGACCGGTCAGTCTCTTCTTTTTCTGATGTTTGTTTCTTTCCTGCACAAACCGGATTTACTGATAATGCAAGCATTCCTGCCATGAGCAGAAACGCTGCAGTTCTCAAAACCGGCGTGAACTTGTTTTTCATAAAGCCCCCTCGTTTCCTGTTTTTTTAGATAATCTGTTTTTCTGACGATCACAGTTCTGAATATCGTTTTCAAATATTTCAATGTATTCCTGCACCAGATACAAGTCTCCTGTCTCGGGTACCGGCTACAGCAGCGGTGCGGCAGCTTTTGCAATAAAGCCAAGCACCCGGCGTTTCAGAGGTTCTGACCGGATCATATCCACGGTGATCTCCCGGCATTTTTCCTGGGTAAGTGCAAAATCCTCTTTAATCTGAAGAATACAGTCCGTTCCCCACATATAGGTAGCACACTCAAAATGATGGTACAGACTTCGGTAATCCAGATTGATCGTACCTACCACTGCTTCACGGTCATCACAGACAAATACTTTTGCATGGACAAAACCAGGCGTGTATTCATATATTTTGACGCCGGATTCCAATAAAGATTTATAGTGTGTCAGCGCAAGCGCAAATGGAATGTACTTATCCGGAATACCAGGAAGAATGATCCTTACGTCAACCCCTCGTTCAGCTGCAAATTTCAGTGCATTTTCCAGCTCTCCGTCCAGGATCAGATATGGTGTCATAATATATATATAATTCTGGGCCCGGTTCAGCATATCAATATAAACCTGTTCTCCCACCTTATCTTTATCCAGAGGACAGTCACCGTAAGGCATGACAAAGCCGTTTTCAGCCTGGGGCGTCACAGACACGTTCAAAAATCTGTCGAAATCTGTTTCCTTTTCATCCAGATACCACATATGCAGAAACATCCGGGTAAAGCTGCTGACTGCCTCTCCCTGTATCATTACTGCAGTATCCTTCCAGTGGCCGTATTTTACATAGGTATTAATATACTCGTCCGCCAGGTTGATGCCTCCATTAAAAGCAGTCTTTCCATCGATAACCAGAATCTTACGATGATCCCGGTAATTGTAATGGGTAGATACAAAAGGCTTGATAGGGGCAAACATTTTACATTTGATCCCCAGCTTCTGAAGTCTCTTCGGGTAATCATGAGGCAGTGTGGACAGCTCGCAGGTGCCGTCATAGAGCATTCTCACATCTACGCCCTCTTTTACCTTTCGCGCCAGGATCTCCAGGATCTTGCCCCACATTTCTCCTTCATTTACAATAAAATACTCCAGGAAAATAAAATGCTCTGCTTTTTCCAGCTGGATCAGCATTTCACGGAATTTATCCTCTCCCAGAGGAAAATAGGTGACAGAAGTATGATCGTATACCGGATAACATCCGCTGCGGCTCACATAACGGCAAAGGGCTGCCGCCCCGGGATCTGCCTTTTTCAGCGCTTTTTCTGTTTCCGGATTCTGTGGAAGGGACTTCTCCGTTGCTTTATTCAGCTGAGCATAATGATTTTTCAGCGCCCGGTGGCCTACATTCTCCTGTGTATAAAGAAACAGCAGCGCGCCAAACACCGGAAGAAGCATAACCACCACCAGCCAGGTAATCTTGGCTGTGGGATCCATGGAACTGTTTAAAAGGTACAGTACCATAAATACAGTGAAGATCACAACTCCTCCATAAATATGCGGCAAAAACTCTTCAAACCAGTGAAAAATACTGAACAGGAACAGAACCTGTACAGCAAGAAGGACAAGGATCAGGCCGGAACGGCTGAATACCACCCTGAGGATTCCCTGCCTGCCCTTGTTTAAAAGACGCAGCCCGGTTTCTTTGGTATCATCTTTCATTTTATCAGGTACTCCTTTCTTAAAGCAATGATCTGTTCATAGAATCTTCTATGTAAACTATACTATTATAGCATGTATAAATTCATAAGGCCAATGCTTAATATTTTATTTTCTGTTCTGATATGGTATACTGATAAATACAGCAGTTGTATTAAAACGACTGACTCAGAAAGGAAAATTTTATGGCATTTATCAGTGTTTTTAATGTGCTTGGACCGGAAATGATCGGTCCTTCCAGTTCTCATACAGCCGGAGCCTGCTCCATAGCTCTTCTGGCCCAGCAGATGGCTGACAGCCCCATTACAGATGTGGAATTTACATTATATAATTCTTTTGCCCAGACTTATAAGGGACACGGGACGGATCTTGCCCTTCTCGGCGGGGTCATGGGTTTTTCTACCGATGACAGACGGATCCCCAATGCCTTTTCTATTGCAAAGGAACGCGGCATTTCCTACAAATATATCGAGGCCGATCCGGATCCGGATATTCATCCTAATACAGTTGATATCCATATCACCTGTTCCGGCGGCCGTTCTTATACCGTGCGCGGAGAATCTCTTGGCGGCGGCAAAATGAGGATCAGCAGGATCAACCACATTGATGTGGATTTTTCCGGCGAATACAGCACTCTGATCATCGTCCATTATGACCGTCCGGGAGTTCTTGCCCATATTACAGGCTGTCTCAGCGAAAAAAACGTCAATATAGCTTTTATGAAGCTCTTTCGGGAAACAAAGGGAGATATTGCCTACAGCATCATAGAATTTGACGGTACCCTGCCGGAGGATGCAGAATCACAGATTCTCCGGAATCCTAATGTTCAGGATGTAATCTTTATACCAATTCAAAGGAGAAGTTAACACATGGATTTTAAGAATGCACAGGAGCTCCTTGAGCTTTGCAAAAAAGAAAACTGCACCATCTCATCCATTATGAAAAAAAGAGAGTGCATCCTTTCAGAAACCACAGAAGAGGCTATTACAGCCCAGATGGATCATTCCCTGAAGATCATGCGTGAGTCTGTGGCCGCTCCCATCAATTCTCCCAAAAAATCCATCGGAGGACTGATCGGAGGAGAGGCGCAGCAGATCAATCGTCATCGTCTTAACGGAAATTCCATCTGCGGCCCGGTTCTTTCAAAAGCCATTGCCTACTCCATGGCTGTTCTGGAAACCAATACCACTATGGGACTGATCGTCGCAGCGCCTACAGCAGGCTCCTCCGGTGTCCTGCCCGGTCTTCTGCTGGCACTTCAGGAGGAATATCATTTAAGTGATTCTGCAGTCATTGATGCTCTTTTTAATGCAGGCGCTATCGGATATCTTGCTATGCGCAACGCTACGGTAGCAGGCGCTGTGGGAGGCTGTCAGGCAGAGGTTGGTGTTGCTTCTGCTATGGCTGCATCTGCCGCTGTTGAGCTTATGGGCGGAACTCCGGAGCAATGTCTCCACGCTGCTGTTTCTGTTCTGATGAATTTCCTTGGACTGGTATGCGACCCTATCGGCGGACTTGTAGAATGTCCCTGCCAGGGACGGAATGCCGCCGGTGTGGCAGTTGCGCTGACCGGAGCCGAACTGGCATTAAGCGGAGTAAAACAGCTGATTCCTTTTGATGAAATGCTTCTTACCATGTATCAGGTAGGAAAACAGATCCCGCCCGGACTTCGGGAAACTGCCCTGGGAGGCTGTGCCGCTACACCATCCGGAAAGAAATTAGGGTGCAGCATCTGCCATAAATAAAAGAGGAGTCACTATGATAAAAACAGTCATCTTTGATATTGATAATACACTTTATGACTATGATAAAAACCATATTCTGGGGATGAAAGCGCTGACTGATTACTGCCAGTCTGAATTTGATCTAAATGAAAAAGAGGTCCTTGCCTGTTACCATCAGGCTATGGATATCACCAACCGGCGGATCGGAACCGACACTGCCGCCATCCACAGCCGGATGCTGCGCTTTCAGTGTATGACAGAGCTTCTGAAGCAGCCGCTGTTTCCTCATGTAGAAAATATGTATCATGCCTACTGGGATACACTGATCGACCATGCAGAACCTTCTCCCGGAATCCTGTCTCTGCTGACAGAATTAAAAAACCGTCATATCCGTATCGGTATTGGAACGGATATGACGGCCTCTATTCAGTATAAAAAACTTCTGAAACTGGGACTTGCCCCTTATATTGATTTTATCGTTACCAGCCAGGAGGCCGGCGTGGAAAAACCCCATCCTCATTTTTTTGACATCTGTCTGGAAAAAGCAGGATGCCTTCCGGAAGAATGTGCTTTTGTGGGCGATAACCAGAAAAAAGATGTAAAAGGTGCCCTGAATCATGGAATGACGGGCATCTGGTACAGCCAGGAAAAAGAACCGAAAGGAACGTTTGATTTCCCTGTGATCGCTTCCTATACAGATCTGGAAGGATTTCTTTGTCTGCTTAAACAGGCTGTACTCCGTTAAACACCTTGATATGGTGAAGGACGTTTTCATAGGTTCCCTGCACCATAGCTTCATTAAGTGAAAAATAATTATGTTTTTCCGGTGTCTGCAGATACTCTTCTGCTCTTTTGACCAATCTGTTGAAGCTTGCTGTGGCAATATTTACCTTGATGATGCCAAAAGAAATGGCTTTCTGGAAATCCTCATCTGTAATTCCGCTTCCACCGTGAAGCACCAGAGGAAGATTTGTGTTTCTGCTTATTTTTTCCAGAACATCAAATGCAAGCATGGGGGCTGTAGGATAGTTTCCATGGGCATTTCCGATTGCTACGGCAAGTGCATCGATTCCTGTTTTTTCGCAGAATATTTTCGCATCCTCAGGATCGGTGCAGCGGATGCCATGATCAGAACTTCCGTCCTCGCTTCCTCCAACCAGGCCCAGCTCTGCCTCAACAGTCGCTCCATACTCTGCGGCAATTTCAGCCACCTCTCTGGTCCTTTTGATATTTTCTTCAAACGGAAAAGAGGAGCTGTCATACATAACCGACGTAAAACCAAGCTCCAGAGCTTTCTTTACTGTTTCCACGGTCAGTCCGTGATCCAGATGTACTGCAACATCCACCTTTGCTTCTTTTGCCGCCTGAACCATCATAGGTCCCATAAGCGCAAGCGGGGAATGTTTCAGCCGGACTTCTGCAATCTGAAGGATGATCGGTGTTTCCAGTTCCTCTGCAGCCTGAATGGCTCCTTTCACCATTTCCATATTTCCCACGCTGAAAGCTCCAACGCCTCTGCCTTCATTTTTTGCCTGCTGAAGCAGCTTTTTCATTGTTACCAATGCCATAATCATCACTCCTGTCTGACTTATTCAACGTTATCCGCAGCATTTCAATAAAAACAAAGGCGGCTGCCGCAAAGACTGCCCCTGCTGCAAAAACATATCTCATTCCATTTTCCCCAACATTGATCATCCTGGTAAGAACCGGAGTCCCAAACGTAGCGATCACGATCCCCAGCATGACAAACCCATAATTTTCACCTGCATGCCGGATACCAAATACCGAACTTGTAAGAGAAGGAAAGCTTCCCATAATCCCGCCATAGCAGCCATAGATCAGGATCACAGCCACAGTGGCTCCGTAGGAATCCGAAAAACATAACAGTATCATGGCTGCTGCTGCAATGACCAGAACCCCTTTGATACATACAATCCTTCCAACTTTATCTGCAAGAGAAGGCAGCACCAGTCTGGTCAGGGCATTTACCACTGATCCGATCATAACGGAACTGACAGCTGCCGCTGCAGGTATGCCCAATTCAAGCTGGTAGCTCTGTGAAATCGGGGAGATCATAAAATATGAGATCAGTCCAAACAACATGGTCGCCAGAAGAAAATAAAACTGTTTCGTACGAAGCATTTCCCCGGAGGTATACTGTCTGCATCTGCTTTGTGCTTCCCCCATACCCGTCTTTGCAGTCTCTCTGTTTTCTTCAGGAGATGCAAAAAACAGACTGCTCAGAATCCAGGCTGCAACCATAAAGATTCCTACAGTAAGAAGTGTGACTTTTGGTCCTTCTTTTTCCAGAAGCTGCCGGCTAAACGGAGCCATAAAAAGCCCACATAATCCGTTGGCAGTGACCACAATCCCGGATGCAAAGCCTGTTCTGTCAGGGAACCACTGCTGGGCAGCCGCCAGTATCACCGTATACATCATTCCCTGTCCAAGCCCCTGCATCACACCATAAGTCAGATACATAGGAAGCGGAGAAGAAACCAGAGAAAATGCTGACATCAGGATTCCGGCAGAAAGCAGTCCGCCGCCCAGGAACAGAACCTTTCTTGGACCGAAGTGGTTCTGCATACGGCCTCCCAGGATATTTCCAAAAACAAAAGCGCTCAGCGCCAGATAAAAGCACATAGCCCCCTGGCTCTGGGTCCATCCGGTGCCTTCTGTTACATAAGGCTGGTAGATGGACCAGACATGGGGAAATCCAGTAAAAAATATCGCAAAGGCACCTGTGAGCATCATCAAAAACCGCTGTCTTTTCTGTGTCCCTGCTGTTTTCATATGTGTTCTCCTTTTTATTACCAGAGATTTCTGTACATTTCCTTTACATCATCCTCTGTGATATCGCGGATCGTATTCTGGGGGCTTCCGCTTTCCATTGCGTCATGTGCCATTTTGTCGATCACGTGAAAGAATTCTTCTTTCTGGATCCCGTATTCTTCCAGAGTTGGGGTCTCCAGCTCTTTTGTAAGATCTGCCACTGCCTGAAGGAATTTTTCAGCAGCTGTTTTGTCGGAATCCTCCGCGTCAGCAGCTCCGATGGCTCTTCCCAGCTCTCCGAAACGATCATATGCCCCTTCCAGAGCGAAGCCAAGACATACCTTCATCAGCATGGCATTGGAAAGTCCATGTGCTACATGAAAGAGAGCTCCGATGGGACGGCTCATTCCATGGATCAAGGTTACGGAAGCGTTGTTAAAAGCAATTCCTGCTTCAAGAGCTGCAACAGACATTTCCACTCTTGCCTCTTCATTTTTTCCATCATGAAATGCAATCGGAAGATATTTAAAAATACGTTTTACCGCTGACAGAGCAAAAGTATCGGAAAGTGTCTGTGATTTTCTGGATGTATATGCTTCCACTGCATGACAGAGTGCATCCAGTCCGGTAGCAGCTGTGATCTTCGGAGGCGCAGTCATAGTAAACTGCGGATCGATTACTGCCAGTGCAGGCATCAGGACCTTTCCCTTTAACAGCATCTTGATATTGTTTACGGTATCTGTGATGATCGTAAACTGTGTTGCCTCGGATCCGGTTCCTGCGGTAGTAGGAATAGCAACCATAGGAGGCATTTCCACATCAATGACTTTACCCATGTAATCGCAGATGCTTTCTCCGTCTGCTACAAGAGATCCTATTGCTTTCATGGAATCGATAGGACTTCCGCCTCCAAGAGCTACCAGAAAATCACACGCTTCTTCTTTATATATTTTCAGACCGGCTTCAATCATTTTGTCTGTAGGTTCTCCTGTGATCCCGGAATAGATCACATATTCAATTCCCTGATTTTTCAGAGCAGCTTCAACCTTTGCACAGTTGCCAAGATCGATCATTACATTATCAGTTACGATCATTGCCTTTTTTCCAAGCTGTTTCATGGAAGCCTCTGCCATATCCAAGGCTCCTGCGCCTGTGATGATCTGTCCCGGTACAATAAATTCTCTTGCCATAATTTTTTCCTCCTTAAAACTGTGCGTCATGAAGCCATGTGTAACGTTCGTCTTCACAACGGTCTGTCTGAAGCCATGGATTTCCATCAATATGACGGATCATCCAGCATGTATACATCTGAAATCCCGGCGCTACCGCCTGAGGATGCAGTTCTCCTCCCGGAATCGCAGAAAAACTGTTGTTTACACTTTTAAAAACCTGATCTCCTACAAAGCTTGCCCCGAAGCCCTCCGGTCTGTCAAATTTAAACAGATAGGTTTCCGGCTGGGGATGTCTGTGAGGAAGATAGCCAGACCAGTTTCCACGGTCATTTAACACTTCTCCAAGTACCATATTGGATTTCGGTGAAATATCATGATCAAAAATCGTATTTACCCGGCGTTTTGCAACATTCCCGAATTTCCCTACGCTGGAATAGCCCCACGGCGCGTCTTCCGGTGCATAAAGCCGGCTGTCAAAGCTGTTTTCATTTTTTGTGCACTGTACCAGGATCTCTGATTCCTGTTCAGCTGTAACCTTTATTTCATGAGAGCCGGATACATGAACGCACCAGGGGCCCTCTGTAAAGACATCTTTTCTGCTTACTGTTTTTTCGGAATCGTCCCACTGATATGTAATCTTTCCGGAAAGAAGAAGGACCGCTGTTTCCTCGCCTTCCCGATAGAAAAATCTCTTCTCTCCTGCTGCCATGCGATAAACACGAATATCCATCATCATTTCGCTGTAATCATTATCATAGGTTGTCAGGATCATTTCTCCTTTTTCATCAAATTCCGGGTATCCAAAAACCTTGCCCATTCTGACATCTCCCTTTCTATCAATAATCTCTCGCCGCTCTTCTGCCTTCCATAACGCCTTCGCAGGCCTCTCTTACGGATTCTTTCACAGAAGTTGTTGCAATTCCTACGTTCCACCAGGACTCATATCCGTCTGTCATTGTCTTCGGAATCACCTTCAGGTCAAACAGGCAGGCTTTTGTCTGTTTTTTGGCATCTGTAAGAGCCGCTTCCAGTTCTCCGATGGTTTTGCAGGTATATGTTTTTAATCCATAGCCTTCACCGATCTTGGCATAATCTACCGGAATCAGATCTCCGCATGGCTTTTTGCCGTCTGTATAACGGAATTCTGTGGCAATACTTCCGATTCCATGATTCATTTCCAGGTTATTGATACATCCGAATCCACAGTTGTCAAATACCAGAATGTTCACTTTTTTGCGCTCCTGCATGATGGTCATGATCTCACTGTGGAGCATCTGGAAGCTGGAATCACCTACCACACAATAAACCTCATTATCAGGCTCTGCAAATTTTACTCCAAGGGTAGCGGCTACTTCATAACCCATACAGGAATAACCGTATTCTGCATGGTATCCGCCTCTCTTATCTGTAGTCCACATTCTCTGCATACAGCTTGGAAGGGATCCGCCGGCAGTGATCACAGTTGCATCCTCATCAATAGTTCTTCGAAGAGCTGCAAGGGCTGCTGTCTGAGTGATTTTTCCATCGGTAAGCTTTACAAACTCCGGAATGGTTCTTGGATCTCTTGCCTTGATCATAGGCTCAAAATCATCACCTGTGTACTGGATGCTTCCAAGGCGCTCCATTTCTTTGTCCCAGATCTGCTTTGCCTCCTGGATCTCTGTGGTATATCCGGATCTGTAGCCTTTTTCACGAAGCATATCTGCCAGTGCTTCTACGGTTGCTTTTGCATCTCCCACAGCCTTTACTGCATCCATCTTGTACGCATGATATCTGCAGTTATTAATGGTAACAAATTGTACATTTTCGTTTTTATAAAGCCATTTGGAGCTTGTGGTAAAATCAGAAAGTCTGGATCCAATTGCGATTACCACATCTGCATCTCTTGCAATCACATTTGACGCATAAGTACCGGTAACACCAATTCCGCCGAGACAGTAAGGATCGCTGGATTTACATGCACTCTTACCTGCCTGTGTTTCACCAAACGGGATATGAAATTCATGGCAGAAATTTTCAACGGTTTCGCCTGCTTCAGAATATTTTACTCCGCCGCCTACGATCACAAGTGGTTTTTTCGCCTCTGCAATAACCTCTGCAATATCTTCCAGTTCTTCCTGGACAGCTGCCGGTCTTGTGATTCTGTGTATACGTTTCTTAAAGAAATATTCCGGGAAATCATAAGATTCACCTTCTACGTCCTGACAAAGAGCAATGCAGCAGGCTCCTGTTTCCGCCGGATCTGTCAGAACCCTCATGGCATTGATAAGAGCTGTCATGATCATCTCCGGTCTTGTGATACGATCCCAATATTTGCATACCGGCTTAAATGCATCATTTGTTGTGACTGCCAGGCTGCTGCTCTGTTCCAGCTGCTGAAGAACAGGATCCGGCTGGCGGGAAGCAAATGTATCTGCCGGAAATACAAGAAGAGGGATATTATTTACTGTGGCTGTTGCACAGGCAGTTACCATATTGGCTGCTCCCGGACCTACAGAAGATGCACAGGCAATGATTTTTTTACGATTGCTCTGTTTTGCAAAAGCAATTGCTGTATGGCACATTCCCTGCTCGTTTCTTCCCTGCAGTACTCTCAGCTGTCCCGGATCAGAATCCAGCGCCTCTCCAAGACCTACTGCAATCCCGTGTCCAAAAATGGTGAAGAATCCTTCTACAAACTTCGTTTCTTCTCCGTCCATTTTTACATACTGATTATCAAGAAATTTTACAATTGCCTGAGCTACTGTCATTCGGATGGTCTTTGTCATAATATGTTCCTCCTATACTCTGGCGATCATTTCGCCGAATTTCTCTTTTTCTTCTTTTATAAATGCATGTACTTCTTCCGGTCCCGGAAGGGAATCGGAACAATTGTTGCTCCTTACCATCATAGATGCCTCTGCGGATCCGAATTCCAGGCAGTCAATGATCTCCCAGCCCTGATAGAGTCCATATAAAAATCCTGAGCCATAACCATCGCCTCCGCCAAAGCCTTTGCGGGCTTCTACAGGGAATGGCTTAATGCTGAAGCTCTGTCCGTCGCAGGTATAGGCAGTTGAGCCTTTCATACCATGCTTGATCACAACAATCTTTGCTCTGCAGGACTGCCAGTAAGCCGCGCTTTCTTCATCCGTCATACCTGGTCTGATCAGTTTTTCTGTCAGGTCAAATTCTTCTCTGGAACCCATGATGATGTCAGCTTCCTTTGCTACCATTGAATAATAAATTGCGATCTCATCTGTGTTTTTCCAGTTGTATTCCCGATAATCAATATCAAAAATAATTCTGGTGTCATTTTTCTTTGCAAGCATCACTGCCTTCAGCGCCGCTTCACGGGAAGGACTTTCTGCAAGTGCCGTGCCGGAGATCAGAATTGATTTTGCCTCTCTGATGTAATCTTCATCAATATCATCTACATGAAGCTGAAGATCCGCAATCTTATTTCTGTACATCAGGATGCTGCTCTCCTTCGGAGAAAGCATTTCTGTAAATGTAAGGCCCAGCTTTTCTCCGTTTGTGCATCTGGTGATGTGAGAAGTATCAATGCCCTGTTCCTGGAAATATTCTGTCACAAAATCGCCAAACTGATCGTCGGATACTTTGCCGATAAATCCGGCTTTCATTCCATGATGTGTCACACCTACAGCAATGTTGGCAGGGGAGCCGCCTACAAATTTTTCAAAGGTATGTACCTTTTTCAGCGGTTTAAACTCTTCTTTTACCTGATCGTTGTATGCAGGATTGAAGTCGATCGCTACTCTGCCCAGTAATATGAGATCGTATTTTCTGCTTTCATCGAATTTGATATATTCCATTTCCTACCTCCACTTTTTATTCGCGTTCATTGCGTGTTTTTTGATTCATCTTTTTGTATTTTTATATTAGCACGCTTATATATTGCGTGCAATATGTTTTTCGCACTTTCTTTGTTTTTCTAT
>NZ_CABVDF010000045.1:0-16854 GCF_902497045.1 uncultured Blautia sp.
ATATACAGTTTTCGACAAAACAAAAAACACCGATTTCTCTTTCTGTAAAGAAACCGATGTTTTTTCACTTATTTAAAAAATCCCGCCGATCAGGTAAACTGCCAGGGCAGCCACCCACGCGATCACGCACTGTCCGATCACTACGCCCACAGCCCATTTGCCGCCCAGTTCTCTTTTGATTGCTGCAATTGCTGCAACGCAGGGCGTATAAAGAAGACAGAAAACAAGCAGGCTTGCCGCTGCCAGAGGAGTAATGGCTGCCAGCAATGCTTCTGTGCTTCCAAACAGTACAGAAAGTGTAGAAACCACACTTTCTTTTGCCATAAAGCCTGTGATCAGAGCAGTAGAGATCCTCCAGTCTCCAAATCCCATAGGCTTAAATACAGGAGCAATCGCGCCTGCCAGCATGGCAAGAATACTGTCTTTCGAATCCGTTACAATGTTCAAATGCATATCAAAGGTCTGTAAAAACCAGATAGCAAGTGTCGCAAGAAAGATCACAGTAAATGCTCTCTGAAGGAAGTCTTTTGCTTTATCCCACAGAAGATGCCCTACATTTTTTGCTCCCGGCATACGATAATTTGGAAGCTCCATAACAAATGGAACCGCCTCTCCGCTGAACATGGTACGGCGGAGCAAAAGCGCCATCAGGATTCCCATGACAATGCCTCCAAAGTACAAAAGGATCATTACAAGAGCACTGTTTTCCGGGAAAAATGCCGCTGCAAAAAATCCATAAATAGGAAGCTTCGCAGAACAGCTCATAAATGGTGTCAGAAGAATGGTCATCCTTCGATCCCTCTCAGAAGGGAGGGTTCTGCTTGCCATAACACCTGGTACAGTACATCCGAAACCGATCAGCATAGGAACGATACTTCGGCCGGAAAGCCCAATCTTTCTCAGCAGCTTGTCCATCACAAACGCCACTCTTGCCATATACCCGCTGTCCTCCAGAAGAGACAGAAAGAAAAACAGAGTGACAATAACCGGAAGGAAACTCAGCACGCTTCCTACACCGTTGAAAATACCGTCCATTACAAGTGACTGAAGCACACTGTTTACATGTGCCGCTGTCATAAGCTGATCCACATAGCCGCCTAACGCAGTGATTCCCATGTCAAGGACATTGGCAAGAAAAGCCCCGATCACTCCGAATGTCAGATAAAAAACAAGAGCCATAATACCGATAAAGCATGGGATTGCCGTATATTTTCCAGTAAGGATCCTGTCGATCTTCGTACTTCTGATATGCTCCTTGCTTTCTTTTGGCTTTACTACAGAATCATCACAGACCTTCTCAATAAAATCAAATCGCATATGTGCAATGGCTGCAGATCGATCAAGACCACGTTCTGCTTCCATTTGTTTGACAATGTGTTCCAGCATTTCCTTTTCATTCTGATCCAGATTCAGTTTTTCCAGAATCAGCTCGTCTCCCTCAGCAAGTTTAGCTGCTGCAAACCGAACAGGGATCTCTGCTTCTCTGGCATGATCCTCGATCAGATGCATAATGGCATGGAGACATCTATGTACGGCTCCTCCATCATCCTCCACATCACAATAGTCCATTTTTTCCGGTTTTTCCTGATATTTGGCAACATGAAGTGCATGACTGACAAGCTCATCAATACCCTCATTTTTTGCCGCAGAAATGGGAACAACCGGGATTCCAAGCATTTCCTCCATACGGTTGATATTTATGGAACCGCCGTTTTCCCTGACCTCATCCATCATATTCAAAGCAAGAACCATAGGAATATCCAGCTCCATCAGCTGCATGGTAAGGTAAAGATTTCTTTCAATATTTGTTGCATCTACGATATTGATGATACCTCTGGGATGCTCATTCAACACAAAATTCCTGGTTACGATCTCTTCACTTGAATACGGGGACATGGAGTAAATGCCCGGAAGATCCGTCACCAGCGTATTGCTGTTTCCACGGATAGAGCCGTCCTTTCTGTCTACCGTAACACCGGGAAAATTTCCTACATGCTGGTTAGAACCTGTCAGCTGGTTAAAAAGCGTAGTCTTTCCACAGTTCTGATTTCCTGCCAGAGCAAAGGTAAGAAGCTCTCCATCCGGAAGAGGGTTTTCTGTTTTTTTATAATGGAATTTACCTCCTTCGCCAAGTCCCGGGTGAGGGATAGGCTCAGTTGAACACTTCTTTTTTTTGGCAGGCACACTTGCATCTCTTATATTCTCTATCTCAATTTTTTCCGCATCAGCAAGGCGGAGAGTAAGCTCATAACTGTGGATACGCAGCTCCATGGGATCTCCCATAGGTGCATATTTGACCATGGTCACATCTCCCTGAGGAATCAGTCCCATATCCAGGAAATGCTGTCTTAATGCCCCTTCACCGCCTACAGAACGTATCGTTGCCGTCTTTCCGATCGGCAGATCCTTTAGCGTCATTTGTTTTTCCTCTTTTCACTTTTGTTATAATTATTGCATAAACAACTACTGTTTGTCATAAACAACTTTATGACAAATCCATGTATTTGTCAATAGAAAAGCCCTCTATTTTTTTGACAATATGACCAGTGTTTTTTCCTTACGAAAGCTTTATAATAAACCTCAGATTTATATCAGGAGGAACAGATTATGGAACGTAAATGGTGGCATGATAAGGTTGCTTATCAGATCTATCCAAAAAGCTTTTTTGACTCAAACGGGGACGGAATCGGAGATATTCCCGGAATTATACAAAAACTGGATTATCTGAAAGATCTGGGCGTGGATATTTTATGGATATCTCCCTGTTACCCTTCCCCTTTTGCAGATCAGGGCTATGATATTTCCGATTATTATAACATTCATCCCGCTTTCGGAACTCTGAAAGATATGGACCGTCTAATTGAGGAAGCACGCAAAAGAGAAATGTATATTCTCCTGGATCTTGTAGTAAACCATTGCTCAGATGAACATGAATGGTTTCAAAAAGCCTGCGCGGATCCTGACGGAAAATATGGTAATTTCTTCTATATTGAAAACCGTAAAGACGACAAACTTCCCTGCAACTGGCGCAGCTACTTTGGAGGATCTGTATGGGAACCTCTGCCCGGTCATCCGAATAAACAGTATCTTCACCTTTTTCACAAAAAACAGCCGGATCTGAACTGGGAAAACCCGGAAGTACGCGAAGAAGTGTACAAAAATATCAACTGGTGGCTGGACAGAGGTCTCAGCGGTTTCCGCATTGATGCTATCATCAATATTAAGAAAAAACTGCCTTATAAAGATTATCCTGCCGACCGTTCAGACGGACTTTCCTGTGTGGATCATATGCTGGCAGATGCTCAGGGTGTAGGAGAATTTCTGGGAGAGATGCGAGACCGAGGCTTTGCCTCTCATGAAGCTTTTACTGTAGGAGAAGTCTTTAATGAAAAGGATGAAGAGCTTCCGGATTTTATTGGTGACAATGGATATTTTTCTACTATGTTTGACTTTGCTCCGGTTGTTTTTGGAGGCAGCAGCAAAGGCTGGTATGACCGTAAAAGAATCACTCCTGACGACTATAAACACTGCTGTTTCCACTCTCAGAAACGTATTGGAGACATTGGTTTTCTTTCTAACATCATTGAAAATCATGATGAACCAAGAGGAGTCAGCTATTATATTCCCGATGGAGAGATCAGCCTTCACAGCAAAAAAATGCTGGCTGTCATGTACTTTATGCTGAAAGGTCTGCCCTTTATCTATCAGGGCCAGGAAATTGGCATGGAGAATATGAAATTCTCATCTATTGAACAGATCGATGATATCAGTACTATTGATGAATACCATGTGGCACGAAATGCCGGCTGCACGGAGGAAGAAGCACTGAGCTGCGTTTCTCTTTACAGCCGGGATAACGCACGTACTCCCATGCAGTGGGATTCCTCAGAAAACGCCGGATTCTCTGCTGGAAATCCATGGCTTAACGTAAATCCCAATTATAAGAAAATCAATGTAAAAAATCAGCAGAACGATCCGGATTCTCTGCTTTCTTTCTACAAAGAATTAATTGCGCTTCGCAAAAATCCTTTGTACAGAGAGACTATTGTTTATGGTGATCTGATCCCCTATCTGGAAGACCGTCACAACCTGATGGCATACTTACGAAAAGGAGAAAAAACTCTGCTTATAGCAGGAAATTTCCAAAAGAAATCCCAGGATATCCAGCTTCCCAAAAAGCGCAAAAAAGTGCTCCTGAATAATTATCCCAAAGCAGACATCACAGATTGTATCCTGCATCTGAAAGATTATCAGGCAGTGATTTTGGAGCTTTGATTTTTCCCCAGTACGATTCGTACACGAGTTCCCAGGCCGGTTCTGGAAAGGATCTCAAAATATCCTCCATGCTTGTCCACGATCCATTTGGCGATGGCAAGTCCCAGACCGGTACCCTGGAAGCTCCGTACCTCATCTGCCCGGTAAAAGCGGTCAAACATATGCGCTATGTCTGCTTCTTCCATACCAATACCAGTATCCTGAACCTGCAGATAAGGAACCCCTTCTCTGGTTTTTCCAACACTGAAAATAATCTCGTCCCCTTCATGGGTATATTTTGCACTGTTATCTGTCAGAATCCGCACAGCCTGCTTCAGAAGGCTTCCGTCTGCCTGTACTACGATCTCTTCCTGCGGCTTTCGATAACGATACGGGTGTCTTTCATCAATCATCAGCGACTCCTCATAGATTTCTTCCATCAGCTGAGAAAGAGAAATCTTTTCCAGTGTCAGCTTTGTCTTTCCGCTGTCGCCTCTTGCCAGAAAGAGCAGCTGCTCCACCAGGTATTTCATATGCTCAGACTCATGCTGAATGGCTTCTATGGATTCATTCAGCACCTTCTCATCTCTGCTGCCCCACCGTGCAAGCATATTTGCATATCCCTGAATAACAGCAATAGGCGTCCGAAGTTCATGGGAAGCATCATTAACAAACCTTGCCTGCTGTCTGTAGGAATCCCTCATGCGCATCAGAAGATTGTTCATGGCAGCCTCAATTCCCTGAAGATCAGAATCTCCAAATGAAAGAATCTCCTGTTCGTTTGGCTGAAGGCTGGAAATAGCGTCCTCAATCTGCTGATATTTTTCCTCAGAAAAAGTCATACGGCTCAGTTCATCTGCCTTTAGAGCGATTTCATTAATGGGTGCAAGGATACGGCGGATATTTTTTTCTTCCTCCATATAGTCAAAAAAACATCCGATCAGCTGGATCAACGCCACAATACCGATCAGAATGCCAATCACCTGAAGAACAGAAAAGACCGGCAGTTCCAGAAGAAGCTTCCCGTCTGTATCCAGTACCATGTAAGTCAGTTCCTTTATTTTTTCCAGCCCCACCAGTCTTCTCTGATGATCCCATACCAGTTCTCCCAGACGTGTGATCTCCTGATCGCAGATCCACCCGACACACAGTATCACAAAAAGAAACAGATCAAAACCCAGATACATGCCAAGCTTTCTTCCGATCCAGCTCCAGTGAAGCTTCATAACAATTGAAGACATTCTTTTTGTTTCCGTACTGACGTTTCTTTCTACCATAAATCATTCCTCTTTGATCACATATCCCACTCCACGGACAGTGCAGATCATTTTCTCCCCATATACCTCATCGATCTTTGACCGCAGAAAACGAACGTACACATCTACGACATTTGTCTCTCCCATATAGTCATAACCACATACTTTTTCCAGAAGGACTTCCCGGGAAAGTACAATATTTTTATTTTCCAAAAGCACCTGCAGCATCCTGAATTCCCGATTTGTCAGATGGATCTCCTGGCCATTCCATGTAACCTGATGACGTTTTTCTGACAGCAGAAGATGCTTCCAGCACAGGGTTCCCTCCTCCTGAACAACGACGGCAGACGGGGATGTTCTTCCATGAAGCTTCAGGCCCACACGGATTCTTGCCAGCAGTTCTTCGATAGCAAACGGCTTGGTGATATAATCAACAGCGCCTGCATCCAGACCTGCAACCTTATCCATCACCGCATCACGGGCAGTCAGAAGGATCACCGGTGTTCTTATCTGTTCCTGCTGCAGTCTCCTCAAAACCTCCAGCCCGTTCAGTCCCGGCAGAAGAATATCCAGAAGAATAAGATCATAATTTCCGTTTTCCGCAAGCGTCAGCGCTTCTCTTCCATTTCCGCTTTTGCTTACCTGATAACCTTCATGAAGAAGTTCCAGTTCTACAAACCGAGCCAGTTTTTCCTCATCCTCCACAATCAAAATATGTGCCATTTCCTACACTCCCCCTTCCCGTATTTTCCATCTTAAAGTCAAACAAATCCTGAGAATATGCTACAAGATCAGTTCCTGCTCACGGAACAGATTATCTGCCCATATCTTATATTCACTGACCCTCTGAGCTTTACGTATCTTCTTCAGATATTTCTCCGGATTCGTAAACGAAGTCCCCAAATATGCCCATAATTCTTTCATTTTATACAGTGTATTTTTATCTCCGGACATATAATCCACATATCCGTTCAACAGTTCTTCATGAAATTCTTTCAACTTTTCTTTATACTGCTGCGGATCCTTTTTTTCTCCGTTTTTGATTTCTGAGGGAAGCCATGGTTTCCGAAGAATTCCTCTTCCCAGCATTATTTTATCTGTCTCCGGGAACTGCTGAAGAAGCTCATCATAATCAGAAACACTTGTGATGTCTCCGTTGTAACACAGAGAATGGCAGCTTTTTTCTGCTGCCATTTCAAAAGCCTCCCTGTGGATTGTTCCAGGCTTATACTGGTCGGTCTTCAGCCGCGGATGAACAATCAGTTCCTCCAAAGGATACTTTTCATAAATTTTCAGAAGCTGCTGCCACTCCTCCTCATCCTCCACTCCAATCCTTGTTTTTATGGAAATTTTCATAGGACAGGCGGCAAATATATCCTCCAGAAAACGATCCAGTTCCCTTGTCAATTCCAAAAATCCGGCGCCTCTGTTTCTGGAAGTCACTGTAGGGGAAGGACAGCCCAGATTCAGATTGACCACATGATATCCATAAGAATGTATGGCTTTTGCAATGGCCAGAAAATCCTCTGCACGGTTAGTCAGAATCTGAGGCACCAGTTCCATTCCCTGGTTATTTTCCGGAAGAATGTCACGGATTTCCTTTTGGTTCAGCTTTTTGCTCATGATAAAGGGAGCAAAATACCGATCGATGTCTCCGTAACATTTATAGTAAGCATTTCTGTAAATATAACCTGTAATCCCTTCTAAGGGAGCCATATAAAGCTGCATATATCTATTCCTTTATCTGTATTTTGCCAGAATATCCTTTTGGCATCCGGCCAATTGTATTATAACGGTTTCTGCTGCTTATGACAATCTGGGATTTCTTATAATGCTGTAAGGATTTCAGTCATATATCACAGCTTTTCATACTCATCTTTTACCTTGTCCGCAAACTCTCCCGCCTTTTCCATCGCCCGGTTCATCCCTTCCAGATCGTCCTTTCCCTTAAAAGAATAACGACAGTCAAAAAACAACGCGATCACCGCTGCCGGTATCAGAAACTGCCAGAAGAAGAGCAGAAGAATAAGCATGGCGATTACCGGAACTCTGAGAATCTCCTCCCCTTTTCTTGAGACACAGAAAGCATTGTCTCTGGTTTTTCTGATAAAGATTCGAAAAAGATGCCCCAGCTTCTGGCAGGTTTTTCTGGAAGCCTCTTCCTCCTGCTCCTGCACCTTTTCCTTTACATCCACATACTGCGTCTGTTCATCACAATTTGTCGTATAGGATTCCTGACTGGGAGGTTTTACCTTTCCCTGTTTTTCCAGATAGACCATGGCATCCAGAAGATCCCAGTCGGAAGCTTCCAAAGCTTCCTTTGCCTCTTCATAAGAGACATTTGCTCTTTGTCTTAATTTTTCAACCTTTTCCAGTTGTTCCATATTTTCACCCTGTCCTTTCAAGAATGTTGTTTTCATTTGATGCTTATACTCTAACAGAAGTTTCTTAATCCATTCTTGAAGAAAGATTAAAAACTGATTAATTTTTGAAAATGCCTATACTGAAAACTGTCTCTTCTTCTCTCTTCACATTTTTTTCACAAATAAATTAGCACTCGTCTCTTGACAGTGCTAATAATGTGTGTTATATTACAGCTAGAACAAAGGAAGGGAAATAAAAAGGATACAAAAAAAGTATCCTGAATTTCCTGAAACCTCCCGGTTCCGCTATAACAACATATTAACATAGATAAATAAAAAAAGGAGAGATGACTTATGTTGATGCCTAGTATTTTTGGAGAAAACTTATTTGATGACGACTGGATGAACTTTGGATTTAATGATAACTTCTGGGGCAAAAAGAATCCACTCTACGGAAAACATGCTCAGAACATGATGAAAACCGATATCCGTGAAAAAGATGACAGCTATGAACTTGATGTAGATCTTCCGGGATTTAAGAAAGACGAAATCAAAGTTCAGCTGAAAGACGGATATCTTACCTTATCTGCTGCAAAAGGACTGGACAAAGATGAACAGGATAAAAAAGGAAATTATATCCGCAGAGAACGTTATGCCGGCACCATGAGCAGAAGCTTTTATGTCGGCGAGGATGTTACCCAGGAAGATATCCATGCCAAATATGAAGATGGAATCCTGAGACTTTCTGTACCGAAAAAAGTACCGAAAAAAGTAGAAAATACCGGTTATATTGCTATTGAAGGCTAAAACCTTCCCCTTCCTTGTATTACGGGAGCGCCATTTGACGCTCCCTTTTTTTGTATAAGAAATATGACTGTCTATATCGTTATCCCGATAAACATACTTATCAGCTTACTGGGTCTGCCCGGTCTGTATCTCGCTGAGATTTTCACCGGTAACTTTCTGGTAAGGCAGTCTTATATATTTTCCCTCCTGAAGCTCCAGCTCAGAATCCAAAGGTGTCTCTGATACAATAGACCAGGCAAGCTCTATCATTCCTCTGGCCTGTCCTCTGGCATCATTCAGTACAGTTCCCAGAAACTCTCCCTTTTCCACTGCTTTTCTTCCTACATCCGTGCCGTCAATTCCCAGGATCATAGGCCATGATTTTGTTCCCGGAACAATGCCGCTGTCTTTCAAAGCATCGACAGCTCCCAAAGCCATGTCATCATTATTAGCCAGAACAACTTCTATTCTGTCCCCATAAGCTTCAATAAAAGATGCCATCTTGTTTGCAGCCTGATCTCTGTTCCAGTTGGCAATCTCATCTGCCAGCTTTTCTACTGCATAACCACTGTCTGTGATTTCTTTGATTACCGACATGCTGCGGATCATGGAGTCATTATGTCCTGCCTCGCCCTCCAGCATAATATACTGAAGAACTCCATCACCATTTTTGTCAATACTGGAAAAGTCTTTTTTACACTGCTCCACCAGGATTTGTCCCTGCATCTGTCCTGACTGGAAAGCATCTGCTCCTACATAATAAAGCTTTTCCCACCGTTGAAGATCCTCTTTAACCAGTTCCCGATTATAAAAGATCACCGGTATATCATTGCTCTTGGCTTTTTCAATAACAGAAGAAGCATCTGTCCTGTCAACCATATTAATACAGACAAGATCACATCCTTCTTCAATAAAGTCCTCCATCTGTTTATTCTGCTGAAGCTGATCCTGACCTGCATCCTGGATATCAAGAATCACCGGAATGCCCCATTCCTTTTCTTTTTCTCTTACATAAGACTGAAGCTGATAAAGAACTTCTGCCATAAAGGTATCATACTGATCGTAAACACTTATGCCTATCTTAAGACTTTTGGGATATTCCTGTTCTGTCTCTTCCTTCGTCCCGCATCCTTCCAAAAAAGAAAGAATAAAAATAAATGCCAGCAATCCGGCTTTACTTCTTTTTTTCAGCATTATATCCCTCCTCTCTGTCAGGTATTCGAAAACAGCAGTCTCTCATTTTCATCTTCATATAAAGATTTCTTCGTGACGATCCTGTATCCGATATCGGTATTATTCTTCAGCCATTTTTCTCTGTTTTTCTGTGTTAAATAGGTGATTCCCTGATATCCCATATTAAATTCATTCTGATACATAAGCGCTGCAATATTTTCATTATCCAGTTCATTTACTGTACGGGCAGTATTTCCAATTCCATAGATTCTGCAGGAAAACTCCTCATTTTCGTTTTCCTGTCGGTATCCTGTCCATGCGGCGGCAGCCTGCTCTGTCATATATTTATCCAGCGCTGCCAGATATGCAGGAGTGTCATCATAAAATACAGATTTAATAAAATATCCCAGTCCAAGATCTTCATGGATCCGTGCCCGGTCTTCTATGATCACACTGTCATTGGATTTCTCCAAAGCTTCTCTTAACCCTTCGTACCGAAGCCTGACACTGTCTCTTTCCATATATTCCGTCAATATCACTACTCTTCTCTGAGCTCCACTGGTGTCCATGTCCTCAAGAATAGCTTCTCCCATCGCTCTTCCCATCGCCCGGTCATCTGTACGCAGTACAGGGAAAGCATCCCCTGCTCCAGTTTCCACACACAATACAGGAACTGTAAAATACATCGATCCCATGATCTTTTTTACTTCTTCGGTGTCTACAGGTGCCAGAAGGATTCCGGAAGAGCCTGCCTGGATTTCTCTGCGAACAGCTGCCGCCTGTTCCTCCGCCGTATCATCTCTGGCAAGATAAACATAATTTACATTTATGTCCAAATCTTCTTCAGCCTGTTCCGTACCTTCTATAAAAGTATCCCACTCATCATTTGTATTCTGATAAAGGATCACAGAATAAACTGCAGGACGTTCTCCTTGCCGGGCAAAAATGCCATAATAGTAAAGACCGCCCAATATCACCGCTGCCGTAAGGAGAATACCCACAATCTGCCATTGATACCGTTTCTTTTTCATAATCTGTTTCCTCCCTCTCCCGGAGTGATCTCCTCTGTTTTTGGCAGATGGATGCGCACGATTGTTTTTTCATCCGGCTCACTTGTGATCTCCAGTCCATATTCTGTTCCAAAATACAGCTGGATACGCTGATGGACATTTTTAAGGCCGATACCGGAGCCCTTGCTCCTTGTTTCTGAATTCTCTGTCAGCAGCCTTTCAACCTGTTCCTGAGGCATGCCCAGCCCATTATCCTCCACTTCTATAAAAAGATCCTCACCACTTGTGTATGCACGGATGTGGATTTCTCCTTCTCCGTCCATATATTCCATTCCATAATAAATAGCATTTTCCAAAAGCGGCTGTATGATCAGTTTGATCGTCCTGTATTTTTCAATTCCCTCTTCTATATCAAAAAAGGACGTAAACTTATTTTTATATCTGTACTTCTGGATGTCCAGATAGCTTCTGGCATGCTGCAGCTCATCTCCTACCGTAATGATATTTTTTCCTTTTGAAAGACTGATACGAAGAAGCTTGCCAAGAGAATTTACCATAGCTACCGCATCTTCATAACGTTCACTTTCAATCATCCACATGATGGAATCTAACGTATTATACAAAAAATGAGGATTGATCTGAGACTGCAGGGCATCCAGCTCACTTTTTCTTTTTTCCTCCTGCTCCCGGACAATATCGTCTGTAAGACGCTGCAGCTGATCCACCATAGATCGAATCGTCTGACCCAAATGCTGTATCTCCAGAGAACCGCCCATATAAATATCCGGCTGTTGATCCACACCGATCCCCTTCAGAGAATTTTCCAGTTTTTTCAGCGGCTTGGCAATACGCACTGCAACAAACTGATTGGCAAATACCATCAAAGTCACTGCCAGGATAACAATGATCACTGCCATCAGTTTAGTACTGCTGAAATCCTGTAAAAGCTCTTTCTTTGGTGTAACGCTGACAATCTTCCATCCTGTGTATCCTACTGTCTTTACAATTACGGTACGGTCCTCACCCTGAAAAGTTTCTTCATAAACTCCGTCATCATACTGGCTGGCTATTTTGTTGTTTTCTTTAAGCATATTGGAAAAAATAAGATTCTGTTTCGGGTGATAAATAATCTCCCCTTCACTATTTACCAGATAAACATATCCCACTCCCCGGCTGTTGATCTCGGTAAAAATCTGACGGATCCCGCTGAAATTCATATCTACCAGAAGGATTCCTCCAGACATTTTCCCTTCTGTAGTCAGTTCCACACCACGGCTCAAAGACACTACCCAATAGTAGCGTCCATTGCTGTTTTCAAATATATTCTGTACATGAAGTTCAGAAAAATGCAGATTTTCCATTTTATCCCTGGCATTGGCAAACCAGCTCTGTTCTGTAATATCCACATTTTTCTTTACACTGCCTACAGGGGCCGCACTGATCAGCTCTCCATCTTCCGAAAAACAGGCTACACTTACCAGACTGTCCTTATTCACCTCATAAAGGAGATCCAGTTCCTGAGAGATATCGTCTGTTTTCATATCTACCTGCTTGATCACATTATAGTACATGGCATCAGAAATCCTCATCATATTACGCAGATAATTATTCAGATTAATCTCCACCTGATTGATCAGCTGACGGTTATCATTGAACATCATTTCCTCCGCCGCTCTTCCATAGCTTTGATAAAGAAAAGCGCCAATAAACACCATTCCTACCAGCGCTACCAGCGTAAAGGATACGGATAGCATAAACTGAAGTTCCCGCCTGTTGATATATGTACGCAGCTCATTCCATTTATTTTTCAAATAGTTCATAGGGCAGCAACCTTTTTATTCTGCTTTCTGTTCCTGAGATACCATATTCGCCCGATATCTGGACGGCGATATCCCATATTGTTTCTTAAATACATAACTGAAATAATTTGGTTCTGTATATCCTACCTGGGATGCAATAATGTATGTTTTATCCTCTGTTGTGCGAAGAAGCTCTACTGCATGTTCCAGGCGTACCTGAGTCAGATAAGCCACAAAGCTCATTCCTACTTCCCTCTTAAAAATAGTTGAAAAATAAGCTGCACTGACATTTAAATGCCGGCAGAGGCTGTCTGCCGAAAGATCATTTTCCTTATAATGCTCCCGTATATATGCTTTGGCCTGTTCTGTAAGACGTACTGTGGAATCCCTTCTTTCATGGTGAAGAGTATGACGGAGTTTGGTACATATCTCCTGAAGCCAGTTTTCCAGCTCATCTACAGAAATATACTTATAAAATTCCTGCCAGGAGCCTGCATGCTCTCCAAATATCTGACCGGGCTGAAGTTTATATGCACGTATGATCTTCATCAGTTCTGATAAAAGCTCCATAAAAAGAAGCTGATACTGCCCTGGAGATATTGTGTCTTTTCTGATGCTTTTCATAAAATGAGAGATAGCCGTATCTGTCTCAGTCCTGTCTCCCAGCTTAACTGCCCGGACCAGTTCTCTAAAGTCATACTCGCCTGCAAAATCCGCTTCTCTGGAACAGGGTTCAATATCATTAATATAAAGAACCTGTCCGCTTCCCAGAATCGTCTTATATTCCATAGCGCCTGCAGCTTCTTCGTAAGCGGTATGCAGCGCATCTGTCTGGGTACATACCTGACTTACCGCAGCTGTTACAGAAGCCTTAAGAACGCGAAATCCCATTTTGCAGATCTGATCCATATGATAAAGTACCTGCTCCATGCTTTCCGGACTGTCAAGAAGAAAAACAACGATTACTCGGTCAAGAAAAGATGTACTGAAAAAGCGTATCTTATCACGTAGATAGTCCTGTACCATATCTTTTAATGGCAGCGTAAGAAAACGGGCTGCCCGGTCTGCATCATCTTTTATATCTTCCTCTGCATAAAGCATGGAAACGGCATAAAATGGGGCGTCCAGTTCTATTTCGTAAGTCTCCATCATAGCTTTTGCCCGTTCTCCTGACAAATGTCCTTCCAGAATTCCCATAACCAGCTGTTCTCTCATTACGGGAAGGCTTTTTCTGTAGTATTCTGAAAGTCTGCTGAGATTTCTGTATTCATTATACTCCTGATCCAGTTTATTCTTTACCCTGGCAAAAACCTCCTGCATATCTTTTGCACTGATCGGTTTCAGAAGATATTCTTCTGCCTCCAGATGTACAGCCTCCCGGGCAAATTCAAAATCATCAAACCCGGAATAAATGATCACCTTCATATTCCGGTAATTTTCTTTCAGTCTGCGGCAAAGAGTCAGACCATCCATGTACGGCATCTTGATATCTGTCATTACCACATCTATATGAAGCTGCTCTGTCATTTCAAGAGCCTCCTGCCCATTCTCTGCTGTTCCTGCGAGACAAAAACCAAGAGCCTCCCAGTTTATTTTTTTCTTCATGGCAAGAAGCACATCTGCCTCATCGTCCACCAGAAGTACATTATATAGTTCCATTCAATTCCCTCCAAGTTCTGACCTTCATTATACCATGAGGCAGAAATTTTATAAACGGATTTTAGCCTTATCTGCGGTCAGCTGATTCTTTTCAGAAGCGACTCTGCATTATCCTTTGTCACTTTTATATAATCGATCATGTTTACCGTTTCCGGTTCTCCTCCCTGAATATACTGTACCGCAGCTGCCGCGGCTGTATGAGACTGACTGAAATAATCGTTAAGTACCGTAGCTGTCAGTTCTCCTTCCTCAACCTCCTGTACAGCATCCGGAAGTGCATCTATACCTGTAAGATAAATATCCTTTCCTGTCTCTCTTCCGGCCTCTCTAACTGCTGTCAGCGCACCCAGAGCCATTGCATCATTATTGCAGAATATGACGTCTATTTCCTTTCCAAACTCCTCCAGCGCTTTTCTGGCAATATCAGCCCCCCTGTCTCTGTTCCAATCGCCATTTTCTGCCATAAGTTCTTTTGTTTTGATTCCTGCATCCTCCAACGCTTTCACCGAATATGCCGATCTGTACTGAGTATCCATGTTTTCCGGCTCGCCCTGTATCATAACATAGGAAACCGTTCCGTCTCCGTTGATATCTCCTCTCGTCTCTGTAGCCGCAATTTCTTCACCCTGGTACGTTCCGGACTGCCTTGCATCTGCCCCTACATAAGCAGCCTGCAGCTCCTCCTCTTCCCATCTGAGCATTTCTGCTTCATAAGGCTGACGATTAATATATATTACAGGTATCCCGGATTCACTGCATATATCCGTGATCTGAGATGCGCTGGACGAATGTACCAGATTCAGGATCATAACATCCACCTGATGATCAATAAAACTCTCTGATCTGTTCTGTCTGTATCTCCTGATCATTTTCAGCGTCCTCCACCAGAATATCTTCCTTGCAAAAGCCTAATTCCTCTGTAAGATAACGCACCAGCTCTGTTCGGTATAAAGTCATATAATCATCTTCAAAATCATAAATAGAAATGCCTATCCTGGCATTTTCTCTGTTCTCTGTTGCTGCAGCCTCCACGGATATGCCTGCACTGCTGATGACTGCGGCACAGGCCAAAACTGCCAGTAGCCTTTTTTTCATTAGTTTCCCCCTCCTTTGACCTCATGGACCAGATATGTCCATTAATATTATTTTAACAGTCTCCATAAAAAAAATACAGATATTTTCTTTATCTTCCATAATTTCAGACTCTGAAAGTCCTCCTCTTGCCCCTGGCAGGATTTCAGGATATAATAGATTTCTGAACTCTGCATAAAAAGGAGACATTTACTCTATGAATAAAAAAGAAATATCCGAGATCAAGAAACAGTTTACTCCTGACAGATGCTCCATTACCCGCATCTGCGGCTGCTATGTTGACGGAGAAAAAAACAAAAAAACAGAGCTGAAAGAAGCTTTTCTTTCCCTTTCCGAAGAAGAAAGCTTCAAATATTTTGAAATCTTTAAAAAGACCCTGTCCGGAACCATTGGAAAAAATCTTATTAATATGGAATTTCCCCTGGATCAGGAAAAAGAAGGGGGAACTCAGGAATTCCTTATGAAGCTTCGTGGAAGCAAGCTTCAGGATGATGCCCTTATTGAAGAATTTTATGACAAGATCATACAGTCCTACGACTACGGAGAGAATTATTATATTATACTGATACATGCAGTATATGACATTCCCGGAAGATCCTCTGACGGCATGGATATGTTCGATGCTTCTGATGAAATTTACGACCACATCCTCTGCAGCATCTGTCCGGTAAAGCTGTCCAAAGCAGGACTCTGCTATAATGCAGAAACCAATCACATTGAAGACCGTATCCGGGACTGGATCGTGGAAATGCCTGATCTGGGCTTCCTCTTTCCGGTATTTAATGACAGAAGTACCGATATCCATGGACTTCTTTACTATTCCAAAAACGCGGAACAGCTGCGCAGCACTTTTGTAGATGAGCTTTTTGGATGTGTCACACCTCTTTCTGCCGGGGGACAGAGGGATTCTTTCAACGCCCTTGTGGAAGAAACCCTGGGAGAAGACTGTGCCTACGATACGGTTATGAATATACATGAAAAATTAAATGAATGGGCAGAAGCTCAGAAAGATGCTCCGGAACCGGCTGTATTAACAAAACCGGAAGTGAAACGCCTGTTTGAAGAATGTGGTGTAGAAGATGAAAAACTGGAGGCCTTTGATTCCTGTTATGAAGCTACTGCAGGAGAAAACACAGCTCTTATGGCTTCCAATATCACCAATACAAGAAGAATGGAGATCAAAACACCAGATGTTGTTATCCATGTAGATCCTGACCGTGCAGAACTGGTGGAAACAAAGATTGTGGACGGCCGGAAATGTCTTGTCATTCCTATGGAGGGGGACATTGAAATCAATGGTATCCATGTTTCTTTTTCAGAAGACAATTAAGTACATAACAAAAGGGAGTCCATTCGGGCCAATGTCATTTAGTTAAGACATTGAGTCGGCAGCCTCTTGCAGAGCAAGGGGCTATCGGTTAATACCGATTTTTAGGCTCTAAATCTTAAAATACGAATCTCC
>NZ_CABVDF010000046.1:0-16424 GCF_902497045.1 uncultured Blautia sp.
AATCAAGAACATTTCAGGAGGGAAAGAGATGGAAAACGAAACCATTTCCAAAAATTTTATTGAAAATATCATTGATAAAGATTTAGCCGAAGGCGTATATGACACTGTACACACACGTTTCCCACCGGAACCGAACGGCTATCTTCATATCGGTCATGCCAAGTCTATTCTTTTAAATTACGGACTTGCTCAGGAATACAACGGCAAATTTAATATGCGTTTTGACGATACCAATCCTACAAAAGAAAAAATTGAATTTGTAGAGTCCATCAAAGAAGATATTCACTGGCTGGGCGCTGACTGGGAAGATCGTCTTTTCTTTGCGTCTGATTACTTTGATCAGATGTATGAAGCAGCAGTGAAACTGATCAAAAAAGGCAAAGCTTTTGTCTGTGATCTGACTGCTGACCAGATTCGTGAATACCGTGGTACTCTTACCGAGCCAGGAAAAGAAAGTCCTTACCGCGATCGTTCTGTAGAGGAAAATCTCCGTCTTTTCGAAGAAATGAAGGATGGAAAGTATGCTGATGGAGAAAAAGTTCTCCGCGCCAAGATTGATATGGCATCTCCTAATATGAATATGAGAGATCCTGTCATCTACCGCGTGGCACATATGACCCATCACAACACAGGCGATAAATGGTGCATTTACCCTATGTATGACTTTGCGCATCCTATCGAGGATGCTATCGAAGGCATCACTCATTCTATCTGTACGTTGGAATTTGAAGATCACAGACCCCTCTACGACTGGGTAGTAAAGGAGCTGGAATACCCTCATCCGCCTAAGCAGATTGAATTTGCCAAGCTTTATCTCACAAACGTTGTCACCGGTAAACGTTATATCAAAAAACTCGTGGAAGAAGGAATCGTAGACGGCTGGGACGATCCGCGCCTGGTATCTATCGCCGCTCTCCGCCGCCGCGGCTTTACACCGGAATCCATTAAGATGTTTGTGGATCTCTGCGGTGTTTCCAAAGCCAACAGTTCTGTAGACTATGCAATGCTGGAATATTGTATCCGCGAAGATCTGAAACTGAAACGTCCACGTATGATGGCCGTTCTTGATCCGATCAAGCTGGTGATCGATAATTATCCGGAAGGACAGATTGAATATCTGGATGCTCCGAATAATATGGAAAATGAATCTCTTGGTTCCCGTAAGATTCCATTCGGTAAAGAACTTTATATTGAAAGAGACGACTTCATGATTGACCCGCCAAAGAAATATAAGAGACTTTTCCTTGGTACTGAAGTTCGTCTGATGAATGCATATTTTGTTACCTGTACCGGTTTTGAGGCAGATGACGACGGAACCGTAAAAGTTGTTCACTGTACTTATGACCCGGCAACCAAGGGCGGAAATGCACCTGACGGACGTAAAGTAAAAGGAACCATCCACTGGGTAGAAGCTTCCCAGGCAGGAAAAGTAACTGTTCGTCTTTACGAAAATATCGTTGACGAAGAAAAAGGTGTCTATAACAAAGAAGACGGTTCCCTGAACCTGAATCCGAACTCGCTGACAACTGTTGCCGCTTATGTAGAACCTGAGCTTATGAAAGCAAAAGGATATGACAGCTATCAGTTTGTAAGAAATGGATTCTTCTGCGCAGATATCCACGATTCTAAAGAGGGACAGCCTGTATTTAACCGTATTGTATCTCTGAAGAGTTCCTTTAAGCTTCCAAAAGCATAAAAAAATCCCCCCTTGATGTTCACAAATACATCAGGGGGGGATTTTTTTATGGAAAAACCCATAATCCTGTATTTTTCAGAATAAACTGTCCCAGTATAATTACTATTCCAAGATAAAAGTATACAGGACGCAGTAAGAATCTAGATTTTATCAGCCTCATACCGTACATCCCGCTGCTTCCCAGAAATAATCCAGCTATTAACACCGCATAAATCACAAATGGATGATACCAGAAACTTTTTATAAAATGTCCCCGGAAAAGTGCTTTTATCGCTCGTGTCCCACCACAGCCCGGGCAATAAATCTGATATCTTTCCAACAGAACACATTCTCCCCACAAATTCGTAAGGTACTTTCCTGTAAATCGTTGAAAAAAAGCTGCTGCAAACGCCACTATAACAGCAATTGTCAAAACTGTACACAGCTGATCCTGAACTTTTTCTTCAAAAGGTCTCATCTTTAATCTCTAAGCGGCGAACCCTTTCCATCTGTCCTGATCTGTCCACACAAAATAAGAATACCTTCTATCAGCCCCCAAATGCCAGCTGCCGCTATCATAACAATTGACAAACCGCCTGTACAGCATGAAAGAAGAAGGCCAATTCCTGTCAGACAAGCCTGCGCAATCCCCTTCCCAGTATACCCAAGATAAAAGTTATGTACCCCAAATCCACCTAAAAAAATACCAAATAAACCAGCTGCCATCTTACTTCTTAGCTCCGAATCTCCCGGAGTCTGAACATGAGGCGGAGCCATATCTTTGCCAGAGGGTGTTCCTGATCCCTCTGATCCGGCACCATTGATTTTCGCTCCACATTCCGGACAAAATACATCTCCTTCTTTCAGCTGATTCCCACATCGTACACAATATTTCATTCTATCTTCCTCCTTTTACTTATATCACTCCGCTGTTTTTTCTATTAGATTAAGCCTTCAAAATAAGCCGCACTGCTGACACCACCGGCAAGCACACCAAACAAAATCAGTATCAGTATAATAAGAAGGATCACAATCAATAAGAAGCAGAAATAAGATCTTGCAAAATTCTTAAGATTTCTGTTTTTAGTTCCGCCCACTGAAAATACAATCAGAAGTACTAATCCTACAATGGGAAGAGAAAACAGAATCTCATATCCCAAATATCCCCACATACTGATCGGTTTATATTCCTCTGGAATCATGTCCGAAGAAACATATGGCATGTAATCCTCTTTCTGTCCGAAATTCACTGTTGCATTTGCATTATTTTCATTTTCTCTTGATGCACTATTTTCGTTTTCTCCCGATACCTTCAATTCTGCACCACATTGACGGCAAAATTTAGCTGTATCTGCATTTTTCTGTCCACATTTTTTACAATACATAAGAAGCCTCCTTTTCCGTATTTAATAAATCTTCTAAAAATCTCTTTCAATCTCATCAAGAAGTTTTTTTCTCTGTTTTTCAAAAACATGCGGCAATATGCACAATAGTGCCATACTTCCTAACATCCCGATGATTCCGGCAGCCATCATCACAATTCCCACACTCATCTCCTGCCCTCCTAACACCTTATTCTCCTGTAATCCATCCATTTGATACTGCCTGCCCGTAAAGTTCCTCTAATTTGTCCATTTCCATATCATTGGCATTATTTTTAAGCTGCTGTTCATAAAGATTTTTGGCCTTTTTGTAATAATCACAGAATCCTGTATAATTTCTCTGACTGATATCCATCTTTTCCTGTTCAGCAGCCTCCAGAAATGCCAGAGCTTTATATGTTTTATAATTTTCTCCATGCTGCTCCAGCATCTGTTTTAGCAAACTGGAAGCCTCGCTAAATTTACCCATATTCTGATAAAGAACTGCCAAATTATAGCTGGTGTCATAGCTTCCCATCCCCTGCTTGCGAATCTGCCTGAACACCTCTGCCGCCTTCTCATAATAAGAAACATCATCTGTTTCATTTCCCATGTCGCTGTATACCTGTCCAAGTTGTTCCAAAATACCAATATTATATTCCACAGATACTTCTTTTCTGGCTTTTTCCAGCAGCTCTATTTTCTCGCTGTATCCGGTCACACTGTCACCCTGACTGTCAATACATTTGCATACCATAATATACGCACGCATCTGCACATAGTCCTCTTTTGTCTTTTCAATACAATTCATAAAAATCTCTTTTGCACTCTGGAAGTCTTCTTCATTAAACAAAATTTCTCCCTGCACATAATCAATTTCCACTGAATCAAGTCCCTGACTTTTTGCTGTTTCAAGAGCCTGTCGTGCTTTTTCCAGATCACCGGCATAGGCAAGAGCAATGGCATAATCACGATAATAATCACCGTTATCCGGTTTAATCTCAATTGCTTTTTTATAACACATTGCAGCATTTTCATAATCTTCCTGTTTTTCATAAGAATTCCCAAGAAGATAATATACATTATTCAAAGAATTTTCATTTTCCTGAAGTTCCGGATTTTCCAGAATCACCTCTTTGATAAACGTAATGTTATCGCCATATTGTCTTTGGTGATCCAGGGCAAGCGCTTTTTGGAAATATGCATCCAGTCTTTCCGGCATCAGCCTCACAGCCTTTTGATAATAGGATTCAAAATTTTCAAATTCTCCTGAAGTGATACACTGTGATTCCATCCTCACCAATTCTTCATACTGCTTTTGTCTGTCTATATCTCTTCTGAAATATCCTCCGATTGTAAGTGCCGCACTTGCTGCCAGAAGGCAGAATGCTAAAACATAAATCACTTTCTGTCTTACACAAAGATCTCGGTATCGTTTATCCTTCTTCTGTATTTCTTTCAGATCACTCAGCAGCAATTCCGCTGTCTGATAACGTTTCGCCGGATCTGGTTCCAGACATTTCATTATAATATGTGCAAAAACATCGTTGATCCTGATTCCCGAATTCCGAATATCCTCTACATATCCACTTTCATCCTGTTTGGGCTTTTTTCCCGTCATAAGATGGTACAGAACTGCCCCAAGACTGTAGATATCTGCCCTTCCATCAATGGTCTTCCAAAGGGAACGGTCCAATTGATTCTGATTATAATGAAGCGCATAAATCTGTTCCGGAGCAGCATATCCATTGGTGTATCCGGATACCCAGGCAGTATCTCCATCCAACGTAGCTGAAATGTTAAAATCGATCAGACAGATATTTCCATTTGGCATAAGCATAATATTTCCAGGCTTCAGATCACTGTGAATAATAGGCGGCTTCTGGCTATGAAGATACCCCAGGGTAGCACAGATCTGTCTGGCCCAGATGATCACAGATTTTTCCTTGAATCTTGTTCCCGAGTCCAGATATTCTTTAAAGGAATTTCCGGGGATATAATCCATTACCGTATATATATCCCCGTCTGCTTCCAGAAAATCAAACACCTGCGGCAGACAGGAATGCCTGAGATTTTTCAGGACATCTGCCTCAGCTCGGTTGTTCAGCACATCTTTTATTTCTGTGCGGATTTTTTTCAGTACAACGTATTTTTTTAGATTTTTATGATAAGCTTTGTAAATCTCGCCGCTGTTTCCAGCACCGATTTTTCCAATAATCTCATAAGTTTCTGAAAGATGGCTCAGCATTTCTCTCGATCTCCTATTTTCCACATGTACTGTTATCCGTTACACTGAAGTTCATAGTTCCGGAGCCTGACTGCATTCCTGCATTTACCAGAACAAGATCCTGCACACCTGATTCTTTTCCAGCCAGTCCACTGCTCAGAGGATTTGGTACCCCTGACATATCCTGAAACGGATTATTTACAAGATCCATTCCCGACAATACATCAGCACTTTCGGATATCCAGGTACCGCTTAGCCCCCCTGCTGTAAGAGCTGCTGCAAAAGCATCTTTTCCGCCTTCCTGTGGAGAAGAAACGGATCCGTTTACAAGAGAGGCTGATGCCGCCAGATTCAGCGTTCCGTCCGGTCCCATCCTATACAGTACAACAGATGTCTTTGCAGAGGGATTTCCATCTCCTGTGTCCATTCCAAAATAGTGACTGGCAATTCCTATATCCACACTTGTTCCATTATCTTTTATAAAACATTCCTGTGTTCCGCCGTAGGCTACACCGTCAACAGCTCTTCCAAACCCTTCTCCCGATCCAATCCGTACAGACGCAGAAGTAACGGTATCATTTGCAGCCACATAAGTGTCCAAAACAAGCTGACCGCCGCTTATAGAAACAACAAGAAGTTCCTGAATACCATCTCCGTTAAAATCTCTTTTTTCTATTCCCAAAACTCCATTTACTGATCCCATACTTGAATCATCTCCATAAGTATAGGGAATCGGAGTGCTTAAGTTTACTCTCGGATTTGCAGATAGAATTTCTGATACATAAGCATCCAGAATCTGATCCGGACTTGCTGCCTGAGCCGGCATTTCTTCTTCCTGAAGTTCTTCTGTTGGAAACTCTTCTGCCGGAAACTCTTCTGCCGGAAACTCTTCTGTCGGAAACTCTTCTGTTGGAAACTCTTCTGCCGGAAACTCTTCTCCGTTTTCACCTGTAGACGGGTCTGTTTCCACAGGAGCAATTACCTCCCAATCCTCTGTATCAGGATCTGCTTCTGGCTCCAAATCCTCTTCTGAATCTGTTCCAGGATTTCCATCCTGATATACTTCCTCCTCACCTTCCAAAGGCACACTTATATTTTCTGATGGAATGATGACCTGGATTACATACTCCAGGCTCTGGAAATATCCTGCCAATTCATTTTCATCTGTCCCCTGTTTTACATAGACCTTGTAACTAGAAGAATTGATCACAGAAATATCTGGTTCTTCCGCTTCTGATTTTGAAAAATAAGCCTGTCGAAACTCTTCCCACGCAGCATTGGCAGGATAGAATTCAACCTGAAGCACTTCCTCTCTCTCCTGGAGCAGGCTTCCAACTTCATCTATCTGTTCCTGTGTGATTTCCTCCGCAAGATAAACAATAAACGGCGTCTTCATCTGAATTTCTGTCGGCACAGGTGTCGGTGTAGTAATTTGCTCGGTTTCTCCTGCCGCATCAGAACTATCTTCTTCCACCGGCATAGGAGTCGGTGTCAGTTCATCATCCCAGCCATCCTGAAGCTCTGTAGTAAAAAGTTCTTCCGGCGTTGGAGTTGGGATTTTTTCCGGAGCAGGTGTAATCACCTCTATGTAAATGTAAATATTATTAAATCTGTCAATTGTATCCTGTGCCTGGCTGGCACCATTCTCATCATTATTTTGCCGATAAATATCAATTGTCTGATTATAAATATTCTGGTATCTGTCCATCCGGTCTCTCCAATTATCCAGATCTGAAGTAACCACATTCTCCGGCATGTTTTCAAGATTTTCATTTGTACGATCCAGCATTCTCAGCGCATTATCCGGATCTCCCATCTGATTATAGGTATCTGCCAGCCTCATAGTTGCATCCGGTGACTTTTCATTAATCTCAAGAGCTTCCTTAAAAGCAACCTCTGCTTTTTTATATTCACCTGCTTCCAGATATTTGTCCCCAACATCTAGTTTTTCCTGAAACTGATCTGCAATAGTTCTTTTGGGATTTACAAACAGCACTACTCCCAAAATAATTAAAAGGCATACAGTTCCCGAAATTACAGGTATCAATATTCTTGGACCCACTTTTCTTCCTGGACACTTGTTTTTTTTGTAATTTACAGAAATCTGCTGTTTTACAGGCGTTCCACATAAATTACAATATTTCTGATTATTTTCTAATTCATTCCCGCACTTTGGACAATTCATCTGTCAGCTCCCCTTTCTGAAGATAAATTCCTCATCTGACATCCGAATCCGGTCTCCATGCTCTAGTTTTTCCGGATGTGCAGGCATTACACGTATCCCATTCAGATAGGTATAATTGCTGGAATTCAAATCTTCGATATAATATTCCCCCTCTCTGAACCGTATCACACAATGCTCTCTGCTGATTGTAGGATTATTACGGATACAAATATCTGTCATCAAGGCTCTTTTCCCTAGCTTACAGTTTTCGACTGTGATTGAAAATATTTCCTGCGTTCTTTCCCTCACAAGCTCTGCATGAATTTTATATGTTTTTTTCAAAAGAATCGTTTCGTTATCACCGTCATCTCGTAAAAGAACTGTTTGTGAATCATTGTCCTCCTCATAAATTCCTGGCGCCTTTTCTTTTTCCCAGGTTTTCTCTTCTGCTGGCAGTTCCACAGCCTCTCCCTTTTCCCAGGGCTTCTCTTCTGCTGGCAGTTCTACAGCTTCTCCCTTTTCCCAAGGCTTCTCTTCTGCTGGCAGTTCTACAGCTTCTCCCTTTTCCCAGGGCTTCTCTTCTGTTTCCGATATAACATCTCTCCATGGCTGCTGACTGAAGCTGTCGGCTTTCATTTCAAAAATCTCATCCGACAGATTCCCCTTGGGCTCTGGCGGAATCAGCGGCAGCCTTTCGGATTCTGAAATTTTAAACGGATCCGATGATTTCTTTTCTTCCTGCTTTACAGGAATACACACCAGTTTCACTTCTCCAGTAGCAATCTCCGCATACATATACCGTTTCTCCATCATTATTTCCGAATGAGGGATTCCTTTTTCTGTCAGATTCGAAACAGCTTTTTGAATTTTATCCTCGAGACGATCCCTTTCTTCCTGTATAAGGTCTTCTCTCCAGGCCATCATATTCACCGTGCCGGAAATATCATAAGTAAATACACAGTGTTCTCCCTCTCTGTGCAGTGTAACAGGAAGAAGATTCCTGTTTGCAGACTTACTTTCTATAATTTTCCAGGTCTCCTTATCCAAAACTTCATTCTGGCTGGAATAATACCTAAATAAAGAATGTCTTCCGGCAAAGTCATACTCAAATTTCATTTTTCTTCTCCTCCTAATAAATATCCAGCTGTATCAGCCGCCATTTTCCATTTTCCTTCACAGGAGCAATACCATTTTGATTAAAAGCCTTTGCTCCTTCAAATTGTGGATCTATGACAAAATCCCCATTTTCTTTGATAAATCCCCATTTTCCTCCTGAACTGGCAGGTGCATATCCTATTTCTGAAAAGCTCCCTGCATTTTCAAAAGCTCCCTGCAGTACTCGTTTGCCTTCTGAAGAAACAAAGCCCCATTTGCCAGCCTGCATCACCGCAGCGGGATCTGCGGAAACAAACGGCATTACCGAATCATAAGATTCTCCGATCTGTATTCCATCCTTGTTAATCAAATGATATTTTTCTCCGATTTTTACAAATACAACTTCATTTCTGGAACAAAATCCCCATTCATCACAAACAATCTCATCAAATCCAAAATCTGTAAATGGATGAAAGTCTTCATGAATCAAAGCCCATTTATTCCCTTTTTTTACTCCGGCAATTCCGTTTAAAAAAGGTGTAGCTCCATCATATTCAAATTCAGTCATCTTTTTAAAATCTTCGCTTAAATATCCCCACTTTCCATCTTTTTCTGCCACAATAACTCCATTGCTGCAGGTGCCCAGAAATTCATAAGCTTCATCCGGCTGTCTTCTTTTATAATTATTTTTGTCTATGTAATACCAGGTTCCCTGTTTTTTCACCGGTGCAAAACCATTTTCTCCAAAAAGGCCGATGTTTTCATACTCTGTCCGGATCACTGGGTTTCCTGCCTCATCAATTATGCCCATTTCTTCCCCGTTTTGAACCATCATACAGGATGCACATGTATTCGATATGCTGTCATACTCCTCTCCAAGATAGCGGAAGCCTCCTGCCAGAGAGCTTAATTTTGCACGCAAAGAACCATTTATACTACTTTCTTCTATCTGCGTCTTCAAAAGGGCAATTGCATTTTCCCGTTCCCCTTTTTCCAAATAGTAGTCCACAAGGATCAAAACAGCCTGCTCATTGTCTTTTCCAATCTCAATCGCATCATTACAGGCTTGAATAAAGGATGTCTCATCCTGAAGGCTTTTATAATTTTCTGCGATCTTCAAATATATGTTTGCGTTATCCGGATTAAATTCCAACGCTTTCTGATACTCTAACACCGCATCATAATAAATTCCTTTGTCCTCATATTTCTGAGCCTCTGCCAAATGCCTTCGATACTCCATGGGTTTTTCTGTTACTGCTGAAAAAGTAACCCACCAAGACAGACCCAAAAGAATCACCATTGCAGCTATCATCAACTTTTTCATGATTTTTCACCTCAAAATCCTAATAGCAAGATCAGTATCGTCCCCACTGAAAAAAATGGTGCCAAAGGAATCGAATCCTTCATTGTCAGTTTTTTACGAAAAATCTGAACAAGCGAAAAAACTGATGCAAGAGTCAGGCAGAACAACAGATCAAACCAGATCAACGCTCCTCCCAAGTACCATCCGATTACTGCTGCCAGTTTCACATCGCCCAATCCAATACTTCTCCTGGACAAAAACCATGCCATGAGAAATATAATAAAGCCGATCGCCATTCCACCAAATGCAGATTTCACCATTTCTGTCCTCCAGGACGAAACCACTGTGATCTCTCCCATAAGAATAATCCCGCGGAATGCAAACATTGCCACCAGAATTTTATTTGGTATGATTGTTTTTTTAGAGTCTATAAAGCCAAGCAGAATTAAAAAAAACGTCAAAAGAATATAGCGGACGCTTTTCATCCAGTGATATCCATATACATAAAACAAAACTGTTTCTGCTGCCGCTGATGCTGCGATCATCACAGGCAGATATCTTTTTTCTTTAAATACTTCTCTGATGTAGTCCATCGGACACTCCTTTTTCTTTTTAAATACCAGACCACACACGGGTGGATGCACACACACGATAATGTTTTGAGGGAAGGTCAAAAAATGGAAAGTGACTCTTCACATCATAGTCCACAACAATTTTTATATCATTACTTCCATTTCTGCACCAGGAGCTGTTTTTATAGCTAAGTCCGGAAACCCCCAGACTTTTCAGATAAGCCTCAACGTCTTCCGTCCCTGATGCAGTCGCAAGCTGCTGAACCACACAGGACTCTGCTACGGTTCCTACCATATAGGAAGAGAGTCCGTCCCATGCAGATATCTTTATTGATCCCAGAGCTCCGTTAATAAATTCCTCAGGATTTCTTGCATAATTTTCTACCGTATCATAAATTCCCTGCCCTGCCTGTCCAGCTCCTGTCATATCCTGTGCCGTTCCCTGACCGGCTGCGATCTTCTGTGCCGCTGAATCCAACTCTGAAAGATTTTCTTTTATTTTTTCCATTTCCTGGCTGAAATCACTTGCCTCCTGTCCCAGATTCTGATAAGAATCTAAAATCCCTGTTTTTTCCAGTATATAGCTATACTGAGCAACCTCCTTTGCAGCCTGATCCGCTGCATACTGGATCACAAGTTGCGCTCTTACAAAAAAAAACAAACTGTAAATGCTCATAAAAGCAAACAAAAACATAGGGATAAATAAGGATGCTTCTACAGTGATGGATCCTTTTTGTCTTTCTTTTTTCATATAATATCTCCTGTCAATATGCCAGAACACTTCTGTATCTTATCCGGCGTTTCCCATTGTCTTTATTTCCGGACTGTCCCATAAAAACCGGTACTTTCGGCAGGAAAATAGTAGACGTTTCCACATCAGCCTTTAAAGTCAGCATCGTATATTTATTTTTCAAGATGTCACCTGTGTTCAACTGGATGCAGTCTCCGGTGCGTGCTACAAGATCTGCTTTTCCATTTTCACCTGTCAGGGCAATCAGTAAAAACAGCTTCATATAATCCTTATAGGAAAAAGAAATGGCAGATTTCTTTCCTTTGTCTCCCGGCCAGACCAGGCACTCTTTGCCGGAAACCAGACTGCCTGTTTCTCCTGCAGCCATAGCAATAGCACGGCAGGTAAGATATCCATATTTTATAATGGGATAAAGCCATGCCTGCTGAGAAGCTGCCACAACTGCCTTTGCAACAGCGTCCGCCTCTTTGGTAACGGTCGAATCCGTAAAAACGTAGATCAGGTCAATAGCCAGTCTTGCAGCATACAACTGCATATAAGCAGCTGCCTTATTTACAGCTGTATTCGCATTGCCATAAAGAATATATTCAATCTCGCCATTTATGATTTTATGTTCAGAAAGAAGCATCCCACTAAGAGACTGATCTCCTGCCTTCGTTGTCATACAGTTAAACATTTCTGACATATATTCCATCAGATATGTCTGCTCAAGGATCTTTCCTGACATAGAATCCAAACAGGCTGCCAGACTCCCCAGCCATGCCATATCACTGCTGACTGCCTCTACAGTATTTTCATCACTGGAAGTGTCTGTCTTTCTGTCTCCGGTTCCCAGACCGGAATTGATGGAAGTTCCTGCAATACCACTTGGGAATATATCCGGAAAGCCTTCTATTTCTTTCAGGTTTCTTTCACCTTCGGCTGCATTCAGTATATTATTCTTTTGATCATTAAAATCTGTCTCTTTCTGTGCCGCATCATTTCGATTCTGTTCCTGGTTTTCATTTTTTACAGGCTCTTCTGTCACACCGGCAAGAGTGTTCTGATAAAATTCAGTATTCAAAGGACTGCTGAATCCTGCTGAACTTACATCCTGTATCCCATCAAGAAGATTATGTCCGCTCCAGAACTGATCTGCCGCCTGTGAAGCTGTCATATTTTCCAAAAGTATTCCTTCGGAATAAGATATCTGCTGAGATTCCAGCTGCTGTGGCAGATCCTCCAACTGTTTCAGGGATTTTTTATATATTTCTGCTCCGTTGATATTCATCTGGATCCGCTCAATCAGTTCTTCCAGCGCTTTTATATTAATATCGATATCTTCCTGCTCCGTCTCCAGACCGCTGATGTCTTCCCCTGTAGATTTCAGGTCTGTTTTTGCCTGATCGTATCTTTTTTTCGCATCTTCCACATTTTTCCATTTCTTTTTTACATCCTTCAGTTTATTGATGGCTGTATTACCATTGGTTATGATGGAATCAGCAGCGCCTTTGATTCTCTTTATGTTATCTTTATATTCTTTTGATGCCGTTTTATAGTTATGATCCATGGTGTTGATATTTCTTCTTACCGTTTTCTCAATATCTTTATATGACTTTACCTGATGTTTCGAATACCCATTTTTTTCGGAAATACCTGCTTCTGCCTGTGGCTGTGCATGAATAAGCTGCTTTAAGGCCAGTAGTGTGATCATATGGCGGTATTTTTCCTGGTCAAACGTCATATCTCCTTCATAAAATTCCACGTTATACTCCAGATATCGCATAATTATATCCTGGGTTATCGTGTCGGGAGTATCCGCAGGAAAAGACGGGGGCAGTTCTCCACTTATATACTTTTCCATAGATTTTGCTGCCAGTCGAAAAACTGATTGTTCTTTGTATGTATTTACAGCTGCAAAAGGATCTGTGTTTTTCAAAAGGTCAATAGCTCCAGCCTGACTTTCAATGGCTTCTTTGGCCTCCTTTAAGGGTTTATCCAGTTTTGAAGCCTTGATCCCGTAATCCGTTTTTGTTTCCACATATTTTTTCTGCTGATCCAGATGATCAAACGGCAGTTTTTTTAATTTCTGTACGATATCGTCTGCGATATAAACAGGTCCTCGAAACTTCATATATTCTACAATCTGCTGGCGCAGAACATCCGTATCTGCCAAAGAGGATGTCTCCACCCCTTTTGCCTCAAAGCCATTTTCCATCAGTGAAAGCTGAATGACAGCACTTAATTCTTCGTCATCTTTATTCTCCAGATTTCCTGCATAAATGGATTCACAAAATATCTGTCTCAGCTTCTGCTTTTCATCCGGAGAATCCGGCGCTTTTGCCATGGCAGTCAGACCATACCCGTCTTTCAGATTCTTATCATACTGGGCAAGAGCTGCATTCATGGTCAGATCCCCGGCTCCGGAAACCACTGTCTTTGACGCAAAAAGACGGGAAGCATCTACAATAATCCCACTGAATAACAGAACAGGAACCAGAATCAGTGTTAAAAATACACAGATCGAGCCTCTCTGTTTTCCACAAAACAACTGCATATGCTTCCCTCCTCTCCTTTCACGAATTTCACAATTATCTGCTTAAAATAAGAGATTGCTGACCTGATCAAAAGCCTCTCCTATTTTTTGTGTTTTTCCGTCTTTATCAAATTTTTTCAATAAAAAGTTCCCCATATCCCAGGCAAGATCTACATTCCGTACAAAATCAGTCGTATTCATTATGGGCTGATATGCGGCAGAATAGATCGTCACATCCTCTGTCACTCCTAAAAGCTTAATGATCCCCGGCATAGGAATCACATACTTTAATTCCACGCGGACTGCCTTGCTAAGCAGCGAGTTCTCCACTCCCACATAGGCTTCTGTCCTCCCCAGGGAAAACATGGCGCTGTTTTTTCGCAAAGCCTCCTGATAATCGGAGATTCTCTTTTTTGCTTTGCCATCCACTCCCCAGCGATATATATTAGACGCAGTTCCTTTATAGGAAGCAAAATATTGTTTCACCTGATTTTCTGAAGGACCTTCCTCCCATCCAAAGTCCACACGGGTATTGGTCATAGGCGTTTCCGGTGTAAAGCTGTCATAGCCTGGATACGCAGTTTCTCTGGCAATCTCCAGAGCTGCTCTTTCTACCTGAAAGAAAAAGTAGCTTTCCTGCATTTTAAATAATCCAAAATAAATTACCACCATAACAATCGCTATGGTTATAGGAAAATAAATGGCTGCCTCCACCATGACTGCGCCTCTTTGGTCACTGCTGCCTGTTTTTTTCATATTAGCTGCCAGCAAACCCTTCTGCTTTTTCCATTACACTTTCTACAATATTGACAATCTTATCTTTAAATACCACAGCCGCTGCAATCACAACTACGATGACCAGTATAATCGCCACAATCTCTGCCGCGCCTTTCTCTTCTGTTTTGAAGTCCTCCCAGAAGTTACGCATACGATTCTGGATCCCTATCCACATTCTGTCAATTTTTTTCATCATTTCCATGTCCTCCTTTGTATCTGTCTTTTTTATAATAAACCGGCAGTTTGTGCCGCTTATTATCCCATCTGCTGAAATACAGGAACCAGGATCATCAAAAGAATCCCGATAAAGATCAGCATCATGGGAAGAAGAAGCCTGGAATTGGCTTTTTCCCCCTTTTGTTTCACCTCGTTTTTCTTTACTTCCCACATTTCATCAGAAAGATCCTTCAAAAAATAGGCAAGCTCCTCATTTCCCTTTTTTAGATTCTGTATGATAAGCGACGCAAACTTACGTATCTCCTTTACATTGCAGCGATCGGCAAAATTACGGTAAGCATCTGCTTCCATCACACCATTTTCTATTTCCAGACTGGTATTCTGCATTTCTTTATACAGCACTCTGTCACCTGTCACAGAAACCCGTTTCCATGCCTCCCTGAGAACCATTCCGGAATTTACCAGCAATGTAAGTTTTGACAATACCTGCGGCAGATCTAATACCAGCTCCTGTCTGCGGGCTGTCAGTTTATCCTGAAGAGTCAGATCCAGATAGACAATTGCCAGTCCTCCCAGCAGAATCCCAAAAAGAAGCGCTTCCACACTGTCTGCCAATACCGCCAGAAGACATACAAACACAACCATAGTAAAAATATAAGTAGTCTTGGCGCCAAGAAGGATAAAATAATAATACTCTGCATACCGTTTCCCTTTTATCTCTGCAATTTCCTTTATCTTCATCTGCGCGCTGCGGCTTTTTGTATTGATATGTAAGATCTCCATAACAGAAAATCCCACACAGAAAAGATCACTCATCTGAAATTCTTTTGCAAAGGCGCTTTCTGTGTATTCTTTGTATTTTTTTCCATTTGCAGCTGCAAGAAACAGCCATATCAACGCCAGAGGCGTACTGACTGTCAGCAGTATCAGTTGAAATATTCCCACTGCTCTTTTCTCCTATATCCGAATATCCACGATTTTTCTTCCCATATAGTAGGCAATTCCAAATAAGGCCAGTGCCACGATCTTCACAACTACATTTACCGGTGTATTTTGTATAATAGACATATCACCCATTCCACTCAGCATCAGCATAATTACCACCGGCATAATGATCATAATATTCAGATCATTTTTATTTGCAGTCAAGATTGTACGGATCTCCAGTTCTGTTTCTATTTTTTCATTGATGATCTGTCTGGTTTCCCCAACGACCTTTTTCAGATTTCCGCCGTATCGGTTTGACACCTCAAAGATTGTTGCAAAGCTTTCGATATCATCAAGATGGCTCCTAAGTGCAAAGTTTGTCAGCATATCGTCAATATTCTGTCCATTATATAAGCCACTTACAATCAGTTTCAGTTCATGGACCATATCTGCTTTTTCTCCATATATAGCGATTAAATCTGCACAGGCATCCTGAAAAGCTCCCTGGGTATTTTTACCGGCAGAATAGGAGGCTGATAAAGATTCCATCATATCCCGAAACTGAAGCAGAAGATTCTGTTTTCTTTTTTCCTTTAAATAGTCCTTATATTTCCGGATCCCGGGTATCACACAAACAGCTCCTGCTGTCACAGCGATCAAAAAACTCCGAAAAAAAACCATACCCACAAAAAAGCCAGAAAAAAATCCCATAGCCATACCACTGATCCGTTCCGGAAGATTCAGGTGATAGATATAATAGTCATCCGCTTTTCCAAAAAGTGCCTGCTCCGGTACATATTTTTTTTTGATCTTTTTCTTTTTTACTTTTTGCTTTTTTACCTTCCTGACTTTCACTTCTTCTTTTTTTATATTTCTTTCT
>NZ_CABVDF010000047.1:0-16295 GCF_902497045.1 uncultured Blautia sp.
CTGGCAGAAAAAACTTTATATTTTTTTGATTGTCTACTTGACGGGAAGCAGTTCAAAATGTAAAAATCCGGTAACGGGTATTTTTTATTGGATTTCTGCTTTTTTAACTGCGTCCTGGATGGCATGGATCAGCATCAAAGAGGTGTACTTCTGATCACTTGCATATTCCAGTTTATCCAGATCACACCCACTGTAGATCTGACTTGCCAGTTCTTCGATGGCGGGTTCCACAAGCGGGAACATAGCTGCTGTGCTTTCGCTTAAGTTTGCCAGATGGATAGATTGTATCCTGTCTGCATCTACAGTGACTTCCACATCAAAACTGTTTCCGTTCAGTGCAATGGAGGAGCGGTAGATTCCCGGAGTGTAGACAGCGTCAGGAGTTGTGGAAGCTGTTTTTGCTCTGCCGGGACCGAACATGACAAATAGCAGGATTCCCAGGATGGAAAGAAACAAAAGGAAGATTCCTGTATAAATGATCTCCTTCATATGTAAAACAATGATCTTGGTTCTGGAACTCATATGGCTGCCTCCTGGTCAGAATATGTAAGTACTGCTGTAAATAACATCTGTATGGATCATACAGAACAGGAAAAGAACTTATGATTTATCATATGCAGGCAGTCTTTTCTTTATGATAAAAATGAGTGATTGTAGAAATCGAACATATGTGCTACAATGGAAGAAAAAATTCAGGGAGGAAATTATGCCGCTTCAGTTTATCATTGGAAATTCCGGAGCCGGAAAATCTTATACAGCGTTTCAGAGTCTTATTTCTGATGCTGTGGACCATCCGGAAAAACTGTATTATGTGATCGTGCCGGAGCAGTTTACCATGCAGACACAGAAAACTCTGGTACAGATGCACCCGGATGGTGGAATCTTGAATATTGATGTTCTGAGTTTTGACCGTCTTGCTTACCGTGTACTGGAAGAAACCGGCGGTGATGTCAGAAGGATACTGGAAGAAACCGGAAAAAATATGATTCTCCAGAAACTGGTTCAGAAACATCAGAAGGAACTGGTATATCTGAAAAATCAGATGAAAAAACCCGGATATCTGGATGAGGTAAAATCTCTGATCTCGGAATTTATGCAGTATAGTGTGGGAGAGGCAGAGATAAAGAAGATGCAGGAGGATGCGTCAGACAGAACCCTTCTTCAGATGAAGCTTCAGGATGTGTCAGTACTGTATCATGGATTCCGGGATTATCTGAAAGATCATTATATGACAGCTGAGGAAGTTCTGGAAATCCTGGCAAAGCAGATTGCTTTTTCCGAAAAACTGAAAGACAGTGTTCTTTTGCTGGATGGATTTACTGGTTTTACACCGATACAGATCCAGGTGATCCGGGAACTGCTGATATCATGTGAAAAGGTATCTGTTACAGTGACTATGGACGTGCGGGAGCCATTTTTGTATAAAGAAAAATCTCATCAGCTTTTTTATATGAGTCATAAGATGATCCGAAGTCTCTGTGAACTTACGAAAGATATTCTGGAGCCGATCTGGATAGCGCCGGGCAGTAAGTCCCGCCATGCCCGGGCAGAGGCTTTGGCATTTTTGGAGCAGAATATCTTCCGCTACCAGAAAAAAACATTTTCCGGTAAGCAGGATTCCATAAGGATTTTCTGTGCGGGAGATCCGGTCAGAGAAATGGAGGAAACTGCAAGAAGAATTCTGCGGCTTGTCAGGGAGGAAGGCTGCCGTTATGGAGAGATCGCGGTGATCACAGGAGATCTGGAAATCTATGGAAGTCTTGCAAGACAGGCATTTGAAGATGCAGGAATTCCTTTCTTTGTGGACGAAAAGCATTCTATTCTTATGAATCCTTTTGTGGAATATATCCGGGCTGCTCTGGAAATGGCTGCCCAGGGATTTTCCTATGAAAGTGTATTCCGATATCTCAGATGCGGAATGTCCGATGTGACCAGAGAGGAGACAGACTGGCTGGAGAACTATGCAGTGGCGCTGGGGATCCGTGGATTTAAACGGTGGAAGGAAAAGTGGGTGCGGGTTTATCGGGGCATGAAAGAGGAATCTCTTCTGGAGATCAACAGAATCCGTGAGAAATTCATAGAAGAAACGGAGGCTCTGGCACTGGGATTTTCCGGAAGAAAGAAAACCGTCAGGGAATACTGCCAGTATCTTTACGAGTTTATTGTGAAAAGCCGTATTCAGGAAAAATTAAAGATCCAGGAGGAGATATTTGCACGAAAAGGCATCAGGGCAATGGAAAAAGAGTATGCTCAGATCTATGGGATCGTTATGGAGCTGCTGGATAAAATGGCAGAGATCCTGGGTGAGGAAATCGTATCTTCGGAAGAATTTCGACAGATTCTTGAAACAGGAATGTCCCAGGCAAAGGTTGCTCTGATTCCTCCGGGGGTCGATCAGGTCCTTGTTGGGGATATGGAGAGAACTCGACTGAAAGATATCCGTGCTCTGTTTTTTGTGGGAATGAATGAAGGAAACATTCCAAAGAAAACAGAATCCGGCGGACTTCTTACAGAACTGGACAGAGATTTTTTTGAAGATCAGGGAGTGGAGCTTGCTCCGGGGCCAAAAGAACTGATGAATATGCAGAGATTTTATCTGTATCTGAATCTTACCAGACCTTCTGAACATTTATATCTTTCTTACAGCTGCTCCAATGCCAAAGGAGAAGCGGTCAGTCCGGCCTACCTGATTGGTACAGTGCGGAAGCTGTATCCGGATCTTCTGGCAGAAAAGGCGGAGGAACCGGAGAATCCTCTGGACCTTCTGGAAACTCCGTCCACCGGTATTGGATTTTTGCTGTCTGGTCTGGAAAATGAAGAAATGCAGCAGGACCCTCTGTTCCAGGAATTATACAGCTGGTATCTGAGAAGTCCGGAATATCAGGATCTTACAAAAAAGCTTACAGAGGCTGCTTTTGTCCGAAAACCTGAGGACAGGATCAGTAAAAGTGTGGCAAAGGCTCTGTACGGAGAAATCTCCGATTACAGCGCCACCCGGCTGGAACGGTTTGCCGCCTGTGCTTTTGCACATTTTCTGCAGTATGGTCTGGCTGTGACAGAACGGGCGGAATATGAATTTCGGGCAATGGATATGGGAAATGTGCTTCATCAGGCACTTGAAAAATTTGCCGCAGAGCTTCGGAGAAAAGGTCTTGACTGGGCAGACCTGGAAGAGGAACAGAGAGACCGGATTGCGGAATACTGTATGGAACAGGTGGCGGCAGATTATGGAAATACGATTCTGAAAAGCAGCGCCAGAAATCAGTATATGATCCAGCGGACGCTCCGAATCCTGAAACGTACCGTCTGGGCTTTGCAGGAACAGCTTCGCTGCGGGGAATTTGTACCGGAGGGATTTGAAGTCTCCATAGGAGGCGGAAGGATCGACCGTCTGGATGTTCTCAAAGAGGATAAAAAGGTTTATGTGAAGATCATTGATTATAAGTCCGGAAATACTTCCTTTGATCTTGTTGGGGTTTATTATGGCCTTCAGCTTCAGCTTGTAGTATATATGGATGCAGCTATGGAAGCAGAAAAGAAAAAACACCCGGACTGTCAGATCGAGCCTGCGGGAATTTTTTATTATAATATCAAAGATCCAATGATCCAGACCGATATTCAGGAGGATCTCCAGGAACTTGAAAGGAAAATCTATAAAGAACTGAAAATGAACGGGCTGGTAAATTCATCGGACAATATCATTCATAAACTAGATGCCGGAGCTTCTTCGCTGCCTGTTTCTTTTACGAAAGACGGAGGTTTCCGAAAAGGTTCTTCTGTGGCGTCCCGCGAGCAGTTTCAGCTTTTGAATCAGTATGTCAAAAATAAGATCGCGGAGATCCGTTCTCATATTCTTTCCGGAGATGCGGAGGTTTCTCCTTATGAAATGGGAAAGAAAAATGCCTGTACCTATTGTACCTATCAGGGGGTCTGCGGGTTTGACAAAAAAATCCCGGGATATGAATACAGACGTCTGAGACAGTTTACAGATGAGGAGATATGGAAATCTATGGAAATGGAGGCAGAGTAAAATGGCGGTCACATGGACGGAAGAACAGCAAAAAGTAATTTCTCTCAGAAATCGTAATATTCTGGTTTCTGCAGCGGCAGGATCCGGAAAGACAGCGGTTCTGGTAGAAAGGATCCTGAACAAGATCCTGGACAGGGAACATCCGGTAGATGTGGACCGGCTGCTGATCATGACCTTTACAAGAGCGGCAGCAGGGGAAATGAGGGAACGGCTGTCTGCTGCACTGGAAAAGGCTCTTTATGAGGATCCGGACAATGCGCATCTTCAGAAACAGATGACGTTGATCCATACAGCCCAGATTACCACCATAGATGGTTTCTGTTCTTATATCATTCGCAACTATTTTCATATGATAGGACTGGATCCTGGCTACCGTACGGCGGAGGAGGGAGAACTGAAGCTTCTCCGGGAGGATGTGGTCAGGGAGCTTCTGGAGGATGCTTACGAAAAAAAAGAAGATAAATTTCTCCGGCTGGTGGAATGTTATGCACCGGGAAAAACAGATGAGGGACTGAAAGATCTGATCTTAAAGGTATATGAGGCATCTATGAGTCATCCTTTTCCGGAGGAGTGGCTGAAGGCGTGTCTTAAGGAATATCAGGTGGATAAGGCTCGTGAAATTTACCAGTCCCGGTGGATTAATGTTTTCTGGAAAGAAATAAAAGAAAATATACAGGAGGCGGAGCAGCTTGTCAAAAAAGCCAGATCGGTATGTTTGGAAGCAGAGGGCCCTCTTCCCTACCTGGAAGCTTTGGACAGCGATCTTACCATGGTGAATGTTCTGAAAAAAGTGACAGAAGAAATGGATTACGGCAAGCTGCGGGATGCTGCAGAGGAAATGTCATTTAAGGCGTTGTCCCGTAAAAAAGCACCGGATGTAGATCCTGCAAAAAAAGACTGGGTAAAGAATCTCCGTGATGAAGAAAAGGGAATCCTGAAGAACATGATGGAGAAATATCTTTGCTGGGATGAGGACGAATTACTGAATACGGTAAAGCTGTGCAGAACACCGCTGGAGAGTCTTGTGGAACTGGTGACAGATTTCCAGGAACGGTTTGCCCGGAAAAAAAGGGAAAAGAACATTCTGGATTTTACCGATATGGAGCACTTTGCCCTGCATATTCTGGCAGAAAAAGAAGGAGATCAGATCATTCCCAGTCAGGCGGCCAGGGAGCTTTCAGAAAAATATGATGAGGTGATGATCGATGAGTATCAGGACAGTAATTCGGTGCAGGAGATGATCACAAATCTGGTTTCGGGATGGGCTGAAAACAGAAAGAATATTTTTATGGTAGGGGATGTAAAGCAGAGTATTTATCGTTTCCGACTGGCGAGACCGGAGCTTTTTATGGAAAAATATTACAGTTATTCCACTTCGGACAGCCTGGAACAGCGGATCGATCTTCATAAAAATTTCCGCAGCCGTCATCAGGTGCTTACATCGGTCAATTATATTTTTAACCGGATCATGGGAGCGGATGTAGGCGGGATTGATTATGACAGCAGCAATGCTCTTTATCCCGGAGCTGTCTTTCCGGAGGGGGCAGATGAAAGCTTTTGCACCACAGAAGTTCTTCTGGTGGAAAAAGACGGAGAAGAGCTGGAGGAGGAGACTGGAAATCAGACAGACAGGGAACTGGAGGCTCTTGCTATAGCAGGAGAGATATCTCGTATTGTGGGAAAAGAACAGGTTCTTGATAAGGAAACAGGGAGATACCGTCCGGTAGAATATGGAGATATTGTTATTCTTCTTCGGTCTGCCTACGGATGGGCAGAAACTTTTCGTGAAATTCTTATTTCAAGAGGAATTCCTGCATATACCTCATCCAGAACGGGATATTTTTCTGCTCCGGAGGTGGTAAATCTTCTGAATTATCTGAGGATATGCGACAATCCTCTTCAGGATATTCCCCTTACCGGTGTGCTTCATTCTCCTATGGTGGGATGTACAACCCAGGAACTGGGAGAAATACGGAAGGCATGTCCAAAAGGACTGGTCTATGAATGTCTCTGCCAGTTTACTGAGCGAGAAAGTTTTGATACAGAAGAGGAACAAAAACTTAGGGATAAACTTGCCGGATTTCTGGAACAGCTTCGGGAAATCCGGGATATGTCTTCCTATACTCCGGTTCATCAGCTGATTTTGTATATTCTTAGGAAAACCGGATATGAAGATTTTGTCCGTGCTCTTCCGGGGGGAAGCCAGAGAGGGGCTAATCTTCGTATGTTGGTGGAAAAAGCCATGGATTACGAAAAAACCAGCTACAGAGGTCTGTTTAATTTTGTGCGGTACATTGAAAATCTTCAGAAATATGAGGTGGATTTTGGAGAAGTCAATGTAATGGATGCAGGTAAAGGATCGGTACAGATCATGACAGTTCATAAAAGTAAGGGACTGGAATTTCCTGTTGTCTTTGCGGCTGGTATGGGAAAACAGTTTAATTTTCAGGATATTAACGCAAGATTTCTCATTCACCCGGAGCTTGGTTTTGGAACGGATGTGATCCTTCCGGAAAAAAGACTGCTGGCTTCTGCACCTCAGAAGCAGGTGATAAGAAATGTTCAGAAAAGAGAAAGTCTTGGAGAGGAACTGCGTGTGCTGTATGTGGCTTTGACCCGTGCAAAGGAGAAGCTGTATATTACAGGTACCATAGGGAGACTGAAAGAAAGAATTATAAATCTCTGGAATTGGAAGGAAGATGCAGAACTTCGAATCTCTCTGGGGCAGCGTATCCGGGCAAAAACCTTCTGGGATTATATTCTTCCTGCTCTGAGTATTCATCCGGCAATGAGAGAACTGTACATGGAATATGGTTTTGGCGGGGAGATGCAGGAGAACTGGTACGATGGAAAAACAGATTTTATTGTGAAAAAAATCACTGCGGCAGATCTGATAGAAAATGAAATTATGGATATGACAGAACAGCAGATTCGGGAACAGGTACTGAAAAACTGGGACAGCAGTAAAATCTATGACAGGAAGATTCATGATATTCTGGAAAAAAGATTTAATTTCCGTTATCCCTATAGTTATCTGAAAGAGCTTCCGGTGAAGGTCAGTGTTTCGGACCTGAAAAAACGAAGCTGGCAGGATGAAATGGAAATAGAAGAAAATACATTAGCAGAACCGGATATTGTTCCTTTGATCCCAAGATTTATTTCAGAAGAGTCTCAGAGCTGTAAGGGCGCTGCAAGAGGAACTGCTTATCACCGTGTAATGGAATGTCTGGATTATAAGAAAACCGGCTCTTATGAGGAAATAAGAGCACAGATCATTCGTCTGGAAGAACAGAAAAAGCTTACGGAAGAAGAGGCTGCCAGCATATATATTAAGGATATTCTTAAATTTGCAGCTTCTGATCTTGGACAAAGAATGAAAACAGCAGCAGAGAAGGGCTGTCTTTTTCGGGAACAGCCCTTTGTGATCGCCGTAGAAGCAGCTGAGGTAGATGAACTGTGGGATGGAGAAGAAAAGATTCTTGTACAGGGGATCATTGACTCCTATTTCCTGGAAGAAGATGAGATTGTGCTTGTAGATTACAAGACAGACCGGATTCAAAAAGGAGAGGAGCCGATACTGATCGCCCGCTACCGCAGCCAGCTTAAGGATTATGCAAGGGCGCTGCAGAAGATGAGAAAGAAAAAAGTAAAGGAGTGTGTGATCTATTCCTTTGCGCTCCATAAAGAAATACAGGTAAGATAAAGCTGTGGAGAGTCTGCTTGTCAGACTCTCCATCCGGCTGGATATTTATTTTTTAAGGTTCCGTTTACCAGTTTGCCAAAGCCAAGAGGATAGCCTTCTGCACAGAGAAGATGCCATCCTTTTTTTCTGGTGCTTTCTCCTTCCTCAATAAGGAGAGTTTCGCCTTTAAGGTATCGGATAAGACGGGGATCTTCTACCGGAAGAGAAATCACAGATTCTGCATCACCTTTGTGGAGAGCAAGCGCAAAGGGCTGGGAAGGCTCAAAACGATTTTTCTTGAGATCACCCAGATAAAGTCCGTTTCGTAAAAAGGTAAGTCCGCGGAAATTACTGTTGACAGGTGGAAGATAATAAACTTTATCCCCTCTTGTTTCTACACGGCTCCAGTCAAATGGGTTTCCGCCCAGGGATTTCAGTCCGATCTCCTCCAAAAACAGACGGAGCCATTTTTCAGTATCCGGATTGGAACGGACAGAAGCCGGCTGCTGGATACAGTCTGTTTCTCCATGTTTCCGGAGAAGGGCAAGGAAATGTCCTTCTCCATTTATTTTATGAGGAAACAGACGGATACATTTTGTCAGTTCGCTATTTCCGTTTCCCCATTCAGGAACTCCGTGGGAAAATCCTTCATATTCCGGAAGCGGCAGAAGACTCATATCGGTTCGTTGTTCCAGAAGAAAATTAATGGTGCCTTCATCTTCTTCAGGAGCAAAAGTACAGGTAGAGTATAGCAGAAGGCCTCCGGGGCGGAGCATATCTGCAGCCTGAAGGATCAGTTCCCTCTGAATGGAGGCCAGTTCGCTGGATTTTTTTGGAGTCCAGTCTTTGGCCAGGGCTTCTTCTTTTCGGAACATTCCCTCTCCGGAACAGGGGGCATCCAGAAGAATTTTATGAAAAAACTCAGGAAATTTTTCTGACAGATGTGCCGGAGTCTCATTTGTTACGAAACTATTGGAAATTCCGAACAATTCCAGATTTCGGAGCAGTGCTTTTGTGCGGGAAGCGCTGATATCATTGGCGATCAGAAGTCCTTCTCCGCGCAGTGCAGCTCCTAGAGCAGTAGCTTTTCCGCCGGGAGCTGCACAAAGATCCAGAATAGTTTCTCCCGGTTCTACAGGAAGACAGGCGGCAGGGGTCATGGCGCTGGGCTCCTGCAGATAGTAGAGCCCTGCCTGATAAAGGGGACATTTGGAAGGACGGATGTCTTCTGTATAAAAGTAGCCATTTGTTGTCCAGGGAATTGGGGAAACCGGAAAAGGCACAATTTGTTCAAATTCCTCACAGCTTATTTTGGATGTATTGACACGAAGTCCATAAGTTCTGGGGGAATGATAACTTTCTAAAAAAGCGTCATATTCACTTCCGAGCATTTCTTTCATACGCTCAAGAAAAGGTAAAGGAAGCATTTCGATATTGGATAATTCTCCCATATTAACCTCCAGTATTATTTATTGGAATGTCAGAGTCCATGATGATCAGTAAGGAAGACTGACATCTAATGTTCATCATATCACAGATGGATGGATTTGGCATCTGTCTATTATTGAAAATTCAGGATACTTTTCTTTTGTTTTTCTGTTTTTTTCGCCGGATAAGCCATTGTTACGGGGTAATAATGTACAAGTTGTATGATATGTACATACAAGCTGAATGGAACAAATGTACCAATAGTGCATACAACTTAAATACAATTTTCCGTTAAAATGTTTAAAAAAATAGAATATCCTCTTGACACAAATGAAATATAGGTGTACAATGTGCTTACAGTTAAAGGTGATACACGATGCGTAACGTGCAAAATGCACAAAAAACAAACCAAAGCATTGTGCATGTTTTATCGTGAGAAAAAAACAACATGTACATAACTTGTACATGAAATCATTTAAAGGGAGGAAACAAAATGAACAAGAAATTACTTAGCACAGTACTTGCAGCTACAATGGTATGCTCTATGGGCGTAGCTTCCACAGCAACTGTATTTGCAGAGGAAGAAGAGCAGAAGACTGTTGGTATTCTGATGCCGACTCAGTCATCAGAGAGATGGATCAACGATGGTGCCAACATGAAAGCACAGCTGGAAGAAAAAGGCTACAAAGTAGAGCTTCAGTATGCAGAAGATGATACCGCAATGCAGGTTTCTCAGCTTGAGAACTATGTAGGAAAAGGTGTTGACTGTCTGGTTATTGCAGCAATCGACTCAGGCGTACTTGTAAATGCTGAGGCACAGGCTAAGGAAGCAGGCATCCCGATCATCGCTTATGACCGTCTTCTGATGGACACAGATGCTGTTTCTTACTATGCAACTTTTGATAACAAGGGTGTTGGTACTGTTATCGGTAACTACATCAAAGAGAACAAAGACCTTGATGCAGCTCGTGAGGCTGGTGAATCCTATACCATCGAGTTCTTTATGGGATCTCCGGATGATAACAACGCACTTTTCCTGTACAATGGTATTATGGAAGTACTTCAGGAGTATCTGGATGACGGAACTCTGGTATGTAAATCAGGAAGAACTTCTTTTGAAGACACCTGTATCCTCAGATGGTCTCAGGAAACAGCTCAGGCTAACTGTGAGAACATCCTGACAGCAAACTATGCAGATGAAGATCTTGATATCGCATGCTCCGCATTTGACGGATTTGCATACGGAATCAAAGCAGCTCTTCTTGGTGCCGGATACACAACAGAAAACTGGCCGATGATCACAGGTCAGGACGCTGAGGTTATGGCTACAAAGAACATCATCGACGGAACTCAGACAATGTCTATCTACAAAGATACACGTCTTCTTGCTGAGAAAGCTGTTACTATGGTAGATGCAGTTCTTAAGGGCGAAGAGCCGGAGATCAACGATACAGAGCAGTATGACAACGGCAAAATGGTTGTTCCTACATATATGTGTGAGCCGGTTGCAGTAGATCAGTCCAACTATAAGGAACTTCTGATCGACGGCGGATACTACACAGAGGATCAGCTTAAATAATAAAATTAATTGAATGCGCGATTTTTAGGGGCGGCGGGAGAATCCGCCGCCCTTGTTTTAGAATAAAAGAAAAGGAGAGAGGGAGAGGCATGTCTGAAGTTATTTTGGAAATGAAGCACATAACAAAGGCATTTTCCGGCGTAAAGGCTCTGGATGATGTAAACCTTCAGGTGAAGAAGGGTGAGATCCATGCATTGTGCGGTGAGAACGGAGCAGGCAAGTCAACTCTGATGAATGTACTTTCCGGTGTGTATCCTTATGGTTCATACGAGGGAGACATTATCTATAAAGGTGAGACCTGTAAGTTCCATAAGATCAAGGACAGTGAAAACAAGGGTATTGTTATCATTCACCAGGAACTGGCATTAAGCCCCTATCTGTCAATTGCAGAAAATGTTTTCATGGGCAACGAACGTGTTTCCATGAAAGGTGTCATTGACTGGACCAAGACAAGAGGAGAGGCAAAAGAAGCCCTGGCTCATGTAGGCCTTGAAAATGAAAACTTAAATGCTCCTGTAAATACACTTGGAGTAGGAAAACAGCAGCTGATCGAGATTGCAAAAGCAATGGCAAAGAACGTAGATCTTCTGATCCTGGATGAGCCTACAGCGGCTCTTAATGACGAGGAGTCTGCGCAGCTTCTGGAAATCATGCTGGAGCTGAAAAAGAAAGGCGTTACCTGTATCATTATTTCCCATAAGCTGAATGAGATCAGTTATGTAGCAGATGCCATTACGATTATCCGTGACGGAAAGACTATCGAAACACTGAAAAAAGGTGTGGATGAATGGACAGAGGACCGTATTATCAAAGGTATGGTAGGACGTGAAATGAACAACCGCTATCCGGTTCGCGATAACTGTCCGATTGGTGATGTGGTGCTGGAAGTTAAAAACTGGAACGCATATCACCCGGAAATTGCAGAAATGCAGATCCTGAAAAATATCAACATCAAGGTTCGGGCAGGAGAGGTAGTAGGACTTGCAGGACTGATGGGAGCCGGACGTACAGAATTTGCCATGAGTCTTTTTGGCCATTCCTATGGACAGAAGATTTCCGGCGAGGTTTATATGCACGGCAAAAAGGTCAGCACAAAGACCGTTAAGGATGCCATTAATAATAAGATCGCATATACGTCAGAAGACCGTAAAACATATGGTCTGGTGCTGATCAATGATATCAAGACAAATATGACAATGGCTGCACTGCGCAATTATTATTCAAATGGTGTGGTTGTTGATGAGAGAAAAGAAAACATTGAGGCAGAGGAATACAAGAAGAAGATCAATGTAAAAGCTACATCCATCCACCAGACTGTTGGCGCTCTTTCCGGAGGTAATCAGCAGAAGGTGGTACTTGCCAAGTGGATGATGACTCAGCCGGATGTACTGATCCTGGATGAGCCTACACGAGGCATTGACGTCGGTGCAAAATATGAGATCTACTGTGCCATCAATGATATGGCCCGGGCAGGAAAAGCAGTGATCGTCATCTCTTCCGAGATGCAGGAGATCATCGGTACCTGCGACCGTGCGTACATCATCAATGAAGGCCGTATTGCAGGAGAACTCAGCCACGAAGAACTGAGTCAGGAAAGTATCATGAAGTGCATTATGGACAGTAATGCGAAAGGAGAAGAGTAATGGGAACAGATACTAAGAAAAAATATGTGAATCTGGACTTAAAGTCCCTTGGAATGATCGTAGCGCTTGTTGTTATCTTCGCTATTTTCTATGTGCTTACAGGCGGATCCAATGCAACGCCTACAAATATCAATAACCTGATCATGCAGAATGGTTATATCATCATCCTTGCAACAGGTATGCTGCTCTGCGTACTGACCGGATATATCGATCTGGGTGTCGGTTCTGTTGTAGCTCTTGGTGCTGCATGTGCGGCAAAGCTTGTAGTTGAGCAGAATGTACCGGTTGCTCTTGCATGGCTGGTTGCTATCGGAATCGGACTTGCAGTTGGTATCTTTTCCGGATTCTTTATTGCCTACCTGGATATTCCGCCATTTGTAGTAACTCTGGCTACCATGCTTATGGGACGTGGTCTTACATATACTTTACTGAAATCTCTGACAGTAGGACCTCTTCCTCAGAATTATGCATTTATCGGAACCGGATTCCTTCCTACTATCAAGGTGGACTTTGCAGGAGGGACTCTTGACCTTGTATGTGTGGCAGTAGCAGTTGTTGTGACAGTGGGTATTATCCTTTCTGAACTGAATACTATCAAAACAAATAACAAATATGGATTTGCAAATATTGTTCCGTGGCAGATGGCTGTAAAAGATATTGTTATCCTTTTGATTGTATGGTTCTTCTTTATCAAGCTTGGCCAGTACAATGGTATTCCGATTCAGCTGATCGTACTTGGATTAGTAGTGGCTGTTTATCATTTCATCACAAGCAAAACGGTTGCCGGACGTCAGATTTATGCAATGGGCGGCAATGCCAAAGCAGCACGACTGTCTGGTATCAATACAAAGCATGTATTCTTCTGGGTATATGTAAATATGGGCGTTCTTGCAGCTCTTGCAGGTATTGTGTTATCCGCTCGTCAGGGTGGAGCCAACCCGAAAATGGGTGATGGAATTGAAATGGATGCCATCGCATCCTGTTATATCGGCGGTGCGGCTGCATCCGGTGGTGTAGGTACTGTTATCGGTGCCGTTGTAGGTGCTCTTGTAATGGGTGTACTGAACAATGGTATGTCCATGTGCGGTATGTCTACAGACCTTCAGAAAGTAGTAAAAGGTGCCGTACTTCTTGGCGCTGTTGTACTTGATGTAACAACGAAAAAGAAAAAGAATTAATCGTATAGCTGGTATATAATATGAGAATGTCAAAATACCGTCAGGTGACGGAATGGATTCAAAACAGAATAGCATCCGGAGAGCTGAACCGTGGAGATCAGATTGAATCAGAAAATGATATCAGCCGTGTCTTCGGGATCAGCCGCCAGACGGTAAGGCACGCGCTGGGGCTTTTGGAGCAGCAGGGAGTTCTGACCCGGGTTCAGGGAAGCGGAACATACGTTAGTGACGAGAAAGCAGTGGAGGAAGAAAAAAAAGAACTTTCCCATACAGTGACTATCCTTACTACATATGTGGATAATTATATTTTTCCCCGCATCCTCCGGTCTATGGTGGAACGGCTGGAAAAGGACGGATACAGTGCGCGCATTATGTTCACAGGCAATCGTATTGAAACGGAACGCAGACTGCTGGAACGATTCCTTGAAGAAGGAAATCGTGACCCGCTTATTGCAGAGCCGGTCATGAGCGGTCTGCCAAATCCAAATCTGAAATATTACAGACGGCTGATGTCCCGAGGGATTCCGATCCTGTTTTTTAACAGTTTTTATGAGGGGCTGAATATTCCTCATATCAGCATGGATGATATCCAGGCAGGAAAGATTGCTACGGAATATCTGATCCGAAAAGGACATACCCGCATTGCAGGTGTCTTTAAGACAGATGACGGACAGGGACGGAGGCGGTATCTGGGATATTTGAAAGCCCTGGGACATGCAGGGATCGAGGTGGATGAAAGCAGGATCTGCTGGATCGATACCCTGGAAATAAAAGATTTTTCCCGGATAGTGGAAAAACTGAAAAACCGTCTGCGTGGATGTACTGCCTGTGTCTGCTATAATGACGAGGTTGCCCATGAACTGACAAGAAGAATGCTTCAGAATGGCAAAAAGATTCCAGAAGATCTTTCTGTAGTAGGTATTGATAATTCGGATCTTGCCAGACTGAATCCGGTTCCTCTGACGTCTGTGGGACATCCTATGGACGCGCTGGGAACCCGTGCTGCAGAAATGCTCCTGCAGCTGATCAAAAATCCAAACAGTGATGTGACATATGAATTTCCGGTGGAGATTAGTGAACGTTCATCGGTTTGTACATATGCAGCAGAGTAATTTAGGAGGTTAGAAAGAATGAAAGCAGCAAAAAATTATAAATTTTGGTTTGCAACAGGCTCACAGGATCTTTATGGCGATGAATGTCTGAGAAAAGTAGCAGAGCATTCCAAGATTATTGTAGATAAACTCAACGCATCAGGAATACTTCCTTACGAGGTTGTATGGAAACCAACTTTGATCACAAATGAGGTGATCCGCCGTACCTTTAATGAGGCAAATGCAGATGAAGAATGTGCAGGTGTTATTACATGGATGCACACTTTTTCACCGGCAAAATCATGGATCCTTGGTCTTCAGGAATACCGCAAACCGCTTCTTCACCTGCATACGCAGTTTAATGAAGAGATTCCTTACGATACCATTGATATGGACTTTATGAATGAAAATCAGTCTGCTCATGGTGACCGTGAATATGGACATATAGTAACTCGTATGGGTATTGAACGTAAAATTGTTGTTGGACATTGGAATGACCGTGCAGTTCAGGAACGTATTGCATCCTGGATGCGTACTGCAGTTGGTATCATGGAAAGCAGTCATATCCGTGTTATGCGTGTTGCAGACAACATGAGAAACGTAGCGGTAACAGAAGGTGATAAGGTAGAGGCTCAGATCAAATTTGGATGGGAAATTGATGCTTATCCGATCAATGAGATCGCAGAAGCAGTAAAAGCTGTTTCAAAAGCAGATACAGATACGCTGGTAGAAGAGTACTATGACAAATATCAGATCATCCTTGAAGGAAGAGATGAGGCTGAATTCCGCAAACATGTAGCAGTACAGGCACAGATTGAGCTTGGTTTTGAGCGTTTTCTCGAGGAGAAAAATTATCAGGCCATTGTAACTCATTTTGGCGATCTTGGATGTCTTCAGCAGCTTCCTGGTCTTGCAATCCAGAGACTGATGGAAAAAGGCTATGGATTTGGTGCAGAGGGCGACTGGAAAACAGCAGCTATGGTACGTCTTATGAAGATCATGACACAGAACACACCAAATGCAAAAGGTACTTCCTTTATGGAGGACTACACATATAATCTGGTTCCGGGAAAAGAAGGAATCCTTCAGGCTCACATGCTTGAGGTTTGCCCGACTATCGCAGACGGTCCTGTAAGCATCCGTGTAAATCCGCTTTCCATGGGGGATCGTGAGGATCCGGCACGTCTGGTATTTGAAGCAAAAGAAGGCCCGGCTGTAGCAACATCCCTTGTTGATCTTGGAAACCGCTTCCGTCTGATCATCAATGATGTAGACTGCAGACATACAGAAAAAACAATGCCGAATCTTCCGGTTGCATCTGCTTTCTGGACACCGCAGCCAAATCTTGCTACAGGAGCTGAGGCATGGATTCTTGCAGGCGGTGCACATCATACAGCATTTTCCTATGACCTTACTGCAGAGCAGATGGGCGACTGGGCAAATGCAATGGGTATTGAGGCTGTATATATTGATAAAGATACTACGATCCGTAACTTTAAAAATGAACTGAAATGGAATTCTGTTTATTACAGATAATCAGTTTCCATGTTCCTTATATTCGAAAAAAGAAAATTATAAAATGGCTGAGAAAAAGTCCTGCTGTACTCTTTGGGTGCGGCAGGGCTTTTTCCGTGTTTAAAAATAAAACATTTTTTTGAGATACT
>NZ_CABVDF010000048.1:0-15889 GCF_902497045.1 uncultured Blautia sp.
TACAGCGGCTGGCGGATTTTTATTTTTGCAGAAGAAGACATATTCCATATTTTCGTAGTTTATGGTAAGATACATTTTAGGAAAATTTAAGAAAGATCTAAGACGGGGGATTTTTATATTTATGTATCGTGTGCTTCTTGTAGATGATGAAATTCTTGTGAGAGATGCCATTAAAGAAAACATTGACTGGAAAGGTCTGGACTGTGAACTGACAGGAATCTGTGAAAACGGACAGCAGGCTGCAGAATTTGTAAAAACACATCCGGTGGATATTGTCCTTACAGACATTTTAATGCCTTATATGGATGGTATGGAACTGAGCCATTTTCTTCATGACAATTATCCGGATGTGGTGATCGTGATCTTCAGTGGATTTGGAGAATTTGAATATGCAAAAAAAGCGATCCAGTATAATGTCAGTGAATATCTTTTAAAACCGGTGACGGCAGTAGAACTGACGGCAGTAATCAATAAAATGAAAGAAAAAGTAGACCAGACCCGCAAAGAAAAAGTAAAGATGGAAAAGCTTACCAAAGCTTCTGAAAATTATCGCAAAAATGCTCAGGTGATCCGTTCAAAGGCCATTGAAGCCCTTGTAAACTGTACTACCAATGTGGAGGAGAGCATTGAGAGACTTCAGAATATGGGAATCGAGCTTTCGGCTGTTCGATATAGAGTTGCCATGTTTGATATAGACCTTTATTCGGATATGTATCAGGTAGATGTGGAAAAAAGACAGGAAAGCGCTTTGATGGCGTTTGTTCTTTATAATATCAGTAATGAGATCGTGACAAGAGAACAGGCAGGCATTGCATATCAGGAAGGCGGAAACAGAGTCTGTATTCTGTTTCAGGAAAAATGGAGCCGTGATTTTACCACGAAAACCAAGATGATCTGTAAAGAGATTCAGGATAAGATGAAAGAAGTTATGGGAATAGAGGTATCCATGGGAATTGGCGCATGGGTAAAAACACCAGGAGAACTTCTGATCTCTCATGACATGGCTTCCCAGGTTATGCAGTATCGATATCTTCTGGGCGGGAATCTTTTGATCGATATGGCAGAAATAAAGCCGGGGCATAATGTTCCTATAGATCGTCTTCTGGATGATCTTATGGCGGCTTTGAAATCCGGAAACCGGGAACTGGTAGAAAAGATTTTTTGTGAAATGCAAAGTTGTATAAAAAAAGGGCTGGTGGAAAAAAGCCGTGCCTGTATGTATCTTCAGCAGATCGTCAGGACGCTGGATCGCGTCTGTGAGGATGTTTCTGCAGATATGAAGTGTGTGCTGAAAGGAAGAGATGAACTTCTTCATCAGATCACGGAACAAAAGTCTTTTGACAGTGCCTGCAGAGTAGTGGAAAATTATATTTTGAAGATTTTTAAACTGCTTTCTGATATGAATAGTTCCAGCGGCCAGAAACAGGCGCGTCTTGCTATGGACTATATCCAGAAAAATTATATGGATCCGGATCTGAGCCTTAATGATATCTGTTCTTATCTGAATATCAGTACCAGCTATTTCAGCACTATTTTTAAAGAGATGACAGGAGAGACTTTTACTGAGGTACTGATCCGTACCAGAATGGAAAAAGCAAAAGAACTTCTGGAAAACACAACTATGAAGAACTATGAGATCGCAGAAAAAGTTGGATTTTCTGATCCGCATTATTTTGGTATCTCCTTTAAGAAGATAACAGGTGTGACTCCTACCGAATATGCCAGGGAGAAAAGACGATGAAGAAAAAATTCAATCCGGAAGCTATGTTTTTAGGAAAATTCAACAGCATCCAAAGTGTGATCTTTGCTATGGTATCCATGTTGCTTTTGGGCGCGGTAGCAATTGTTACAGTGATTTCTATGAACTATACAAGAACTTCTGTATTTGATAATTCGTCGCTGTATACACAGACCATCATACAACAGATGAATCAGAACATTGACTCTTATATTGACTACATGGAGAACATTTCCTACCTGGTATCCAGCAACGAGGATGTTCAGGCATATCTTTTTGGAGATGAACCGGATCCAGAGTCAAGAGTCCGTATTCTGAACCAGTTTAAAACTATTTTGGACAGCCGCAGCGATATTCTGAATCTGGGAATTATTGGTGAAAATGGAAGAATGCTGATCAATGATGCCCTGAGACTTACAAATCCGGATTTGGATATTCATACGCAGGAATGGTATACAAACGCCCTTAATGGTTCTGCAAGCTCTTACCTCAGTTCTTCTCATGTACAGCACATCATCAGCGGAGAACGTCCCTGGGTTATTACACTCAGCAGAGGAATCCGCAATAAATCTTCGGAAGTTGGAAATCAAAAAGAAGGTGTGTTTTTTATTGACCTGAACTACAGTGCTATCAGTGAACTGTGTAATCAAAGTATGGTTGGAAATCAGGGCTATGCGTTTATTCTTGACGCAGAAGGAAATATTGTCTATCATCCGCAGCAGCAGCAGCTTTACAATGAGCTTCAGACAGAAAATATCAGCCTTATTATGGGAACAGATCAGGATACAGTTCTTTTTGGAAAAGGAAGCGGAGAAAAGCTGTATTCGATTTCCAGATCAGAAAAGACAGGATGGACAGTGGTCAATTGCGTGCGGGTGGAAGAATTGCTGCGTAAAAGCAACAAAGCCCAGAGTCTTTATGTGCTTGTAGCTATGGGACTGATGATCGTGGCGCTGTTTTTTTCCCGATTTATTTCCAGAAGCATTACACAGCCTATTCAGCAGCTGTGTGATTCTATGGAAAGGGTACAGGAGGGTGATTTCAGTGTTTCGGATATTGTGGTGGAATCTCAAAATGAGATAGGCAGTCTGACAAAATCGTTTAATGTAATGACTCACAGGATACAGGAGCTGATGGAACAGAATATCCGGGAACAGGAAGCAAAGAGAAAAAGTGAACTGAAAGCGCTTCAATCCCAGATCAATCCACATTTTCTTTATAATACACTGGACTCTATCATCTGGATGGCGGAAGGCAAAAAAAATGAAGAAGTAGTTCTTATGACGGCTTCTCTTGCAAGACTGCTCAGACAGAGTATCAGCAATGAAGATGAAGTGGTTTCTATTGGTCAGGAAGTAGAATATGCAAGAGGATATCTTACAATCCAGAAAATGCGCTATAAGGATAAAATGGAATTTCAGATCGAGGTAGATCCTTCTATATTACATATACCATTGATCAAACTGGTTCTTCAGCCTGTAATTGAGAATGCTATTTATCACGGACTGAAATATAAGGAAAGCAAAGGCCTGCTTCTGGTTAAAGGATTTATGAAAAATGATAATGCTGTGCTGCAGGTAATAGATAATGGAGTGGGAATGGACGAGGAGACCCTTGCCCATATTTATGAGAGGCATAAAGTGAATTACCAGTCCAATGGAGTCGGAGTCTATAATGTACAGAAACGTCTTCAGCTTTATTATGGAAATGAATATGGCATTACTTATGAAAGTAAAAAAGGAGAAGGTACTACGGCTACCATCACAATACCGGGAAGACAGGAGGTAAAGCTGTGAGAAAATACAGAAAATGGATTGCCGCTTTTCTTATTATTTTTATAGCAAGTGCTGCCGCAGGCATAATTTATTACAGAAATGCCACAGGAGGCGAACGACGTCTTTCCATGATCTATATTCCCAAGGTGGTTGACGGAACAAACGATTTTTGGACATCGTTGATATTGGGGACACAGATGGCAGCAAAGGAATTTAATACAGAGATTGAAATTATGGCTCCGGATGAAGAAAACGATGTAGAGGGACAAAATCGCATTCTTATGGAGGCCATGGAGAAGCAGCCGGATGCAATACTTATCTCTCCTTCCAGTTTCACGGAATCAGACAGCCTTTTGCAAAAGGCCAGAGACCAGGGAATACGGATCACCTATATTGATTCTTATACAGAACAGGACATACAGGATATTACTGTTGCAACAGATAACGTGGAAGCCGGAAGACAATTGGGGAAATTTGCCGCATCTATTCTGGAGCCGGATGATCAGATTGCAGTGGTGGCTCATGTAAAAGGCGTTTCTACAGCAGTGGAAAGGGAACAGGGATTTTGTGACGGACTGGGAGCCATGGCGGATAATATCGTAGATGTGGTTTACTGTGATTCCAGCTATGAAAAATCTTTTGAGCTGACGGTAGAGCTTATGAAAAAATATCCGGATCTTAAAATGGTGGCAGGGATGAATGAATATTCTTCTGTAGGTGCTGCCAGGGCAGTCAAAACAGCCGGTGCAGAGGAACAGATCGCAGTAGTAGGAGTAGACAGCTCTCAGGAGGCTGTACAGCTTATGGAAAAGGGCGTATTCAAAGGAATCGTGGTTCAGAAAGCCTTTAAAATGGGATATCTGGGCGTGGAAGAGACTTCTCGTCTTTTAAGAGGACAGAACTATGAGACAGAAATTGACTCCGGATGTCAGCTGGTGACCCCGGAAAATATGTATTCTGGTGAAATAGAAAAGCTGTTGTTTCCTTTTAATACGTTGAACATGCCAAAAACAGAAGAAAAATAGATGAGAACTCAGTAAATCTTACTAAGATAAAAAGGTTAAAAATTTACAGTACCGTAAATTTTTAACCTTTTTTTGTAAGATATTCCATTACAATTAACAGGGATTCACGATATTATTTATAAAGAAAACACAGAGAGTGTGAAAAACAGTAGGAGGGTGAAGAAATTGGAAAAGCTGAAACAAAATCCAATCGTGAAAAAGCTCGGCCTGAACAGGATTCTCCTTGTAGGTATCCTGATTCTTATGTTCGTAGTCTTCAAAGTAGTTCTTGGAGCTAAATTCCCTGTTGGGGACAGTATCAAGTCCACTTTGAACTATGTTTATTTCCTGGGCTTTTTATCACTGGGCGTTACTTTTGTAATCGCTACCGGAGGAATTGATTTCTCCATCGGACCGGTTATGTTCTGCTGTGCACTGGTTTCTGGTTACTGCATGACAAGCTATGGTATTCCTTGTGCAGCTGCTATGGTATTATGTGTACTGATCGGTCTTTGCTTTGGTACTTTTAACGGATGGCTGGTATCTTACATGTCAGTTCCGCCATTCATCGTATCTATGGCGTCTATGAACATTGCAAAAGGTCTTGCTTCTGTATTTACAAAAACACAGTCTGTAAGCTGGCCTATGAGCAGTGATCCTGTAAATGGATGGTTCAGAAAAATTGTTTCTGTAAACGGATTTCCGGTAGGAATCGTGATTTTCCTTACAGTTGCAGTTATCTGTGGTATTGTTCTTTACAGAACAAAACCTGGACGTTATATTCTCTGCCTTGGTTCCAACAGTGAAGCAGTTCGTCTTTCTGGTGTAAATACAAGAAAATGGCGTATGCTTGCATACATGATCTGCGGAACTCTGGTAGGTATTGCCGCACTGTTCTTTGTAGCTACATATACAACTGTTCAGCCTGGATATGGCGATCAGTATAACAACGAGGCAATTGCAGGCTGCGTTATGGGCGGTACATCCATGGTTGGTGGACTTGCATCTATCGGCGGTACTGTGATCGGTGTGTTTATTATTTCTCTTCTTCAGCAGGGAATTATGGCATTTGGTCTTGGTAAAGGACAGCAGATGATCATCACTGGTATCATCGTTATTGTAGCAGTTTACGCTGACGTTTCTGCAAGACGCAGAAAGAACTGATCGGAAGGGAGGATGTAACAATGGGTGAAGTTATTTTAACTATGAAGGACATTGATAAGTCCTTTCCTGGAGTTCATGCTCTGGATCACGTTAATTTTGAAGTGAAACGCGGCGAAGTACATGCGCTTATGGGAGAAAACGGTGCCGGAAAGTCTACTCTTATGAAGGTTCTTACCGGTATTTATCAGAAGGATTCAGGATCTATTGTTTATAAAGGCAAAGAGACAGAGTTCCATAATACAAAAGAAGCACAGGATGCAGGTGTTGTAATCGTGCATCAGGAGCTGAACATGGTAGGCGACCTTACAGTTGCCCAGAATATTTTCATTGGCCGTGAGCCAAAAAAAGGATTCCGTATCGATGATAAAAAAATGATCGAGGATTCCAAAAAACTTTTCCAGGATCTGAATATTGAAATCGATCCTAGAGAAAAAATGCACAATCTTACAGTCGGCAAACAGCAGATGTGTGAGATCGCAAAAGCAATCTCTCACAAAGCAGAGGTTATCATTTTCGATGAGCCGTCTGCAGCTCTGACAGAAAAAGAAATCGCTGACCTGTTTGTTATCATTCGTGACCTTCGTGAGAAGGGACTGGGAATTGTTTATATCTCCCATCGTATGGATGAGATCAAAGTGATCACAGACCGTGTAACTGTTATGCGTGATGGTGGTTATGTAGGAACTCTTATTACAAAAGACAGTACAAAAGAAGATATCATTAACATGATGGTTGGTCGTGTTATTTACGAAGATCCGAAGCAGCACAGCATGGTTGCACCGGATGCTCCGGTAGTGCTTAAGGTAGAACACCTGAATGCAGGCAAGATGGTTCAGGATGTAAGCTTTGAACTTCGTAAGGGCGAGATCCTTGGATTCTCCGGACTGATGGGTGCAGGCCGTACAGAAACAGCAAGAGCGCTGTTTGGTGCAGACCCGAAACAGAGTGGTAAAATTTCCATTATGGATAAGAGCGGCCAGCTTCGTGAAGTTACCATCAACAGTCCGCAGGATGCTGTTAAATACGGTATTGGTTATCTGTCAGAGGACAGAAGAAGATACGGATGTGTGGTTCAGAAATCCTGTATTGAAAATACAACTCTGGCAACTATGGAGCAGTTTACAAAGGGCTTCCTGATCGACTCAGCGAAAGAAAAAGAAGTAACTGAGAAATATATCAAAGAGCTTGCAACGAAAACTCCTACTGCAGATCAGCTTGTTGTAAATCTTTCCGGTGGTAACCAGCAGAAAGTTGTTATTGCAAAATGGCTTACACGAGACAGTGAAATCCTGATCTTCGACGAACCGACCAGAGGTATCGACGTTGGTGCCAAGAATGAAATTTATAAACTGATGAACAGACTGGCAGCAGAAGGTAAATCTATTATCATGATTTCTTCTGAAATGACAGAAGTTCTCCGTATGAGTGACCGTATCATCATCATGTGTGAGGGTAAAGTAACCGGAAATATTGATATTTCTGAAGCAACCCAGGAAAACATCATGGATAAGGCTACACGTAGTATTGATTAAGGAGGATAGTCATGACTAAGAAGAAAAAAAGTATATTAAGTGATCAGAGATTTATTGTTTTAATTGTTGTTATTGCTCTGACAGCTGTATTCTCCTTTATGAGTAAGGAGTTCAGACAGTACAACACATTGCTGAGTTTGCTGGATTTTTCATACTATGATCTTCTGATGGCAATCGGTGTTACATTCCCGCTTATTACCGGAGGTGTAGACCTTTCCATCGGTACTGGTATGGTATGCTACGCACTGATCGGCGGAACTCTGATAAGAAGCCATGGCGTACCTGTTGTTGTTGCTATGCTGGTTTGTGTGCTTCTCGGAGTTCTGATCGGAATACTGAATGGTGTTCTTATCGGTGTGATGAATCTGCCGCCGTTCCTTGCAACTCTTTGTACCTGTATGATCACCCGTGGTGCAGGATCTCTTTGTACTGCTACACCATGGCCGGGTCTTACACAGGAAGGCGGATGGTTCCACTCCATCTTTAAACTTACAATCGGTACAGGAAGAAGTGCTGACCGTTATCCGATCGGTTTCCTGTGGATGGTAATTTTGGTTCTCCTGATGGAATTCGTTCTGAATCATACAAAATTCGGACGTTATACCATCGCTATTGGTTCTAACAAAGAAGCGGCAGCTCTTTCCGGAATCAATGTTAAATTCTACCATGTAATGGTATATGTAGTATGTGGTCTTTTCACTGGTCTTGCAGCTATCGCATACGCAGCTGTAACACCTACTGTACAGCCTGGTACAGGTGCCGGACTTGAGATGGATGCTATTGGTGGTGTATTCGTTGGTGGTGTGGCAGCTACAGGTGGTTATGGATCCGTACTGGGAACTTTTGTTGGTATCTTTGTTATCATGCTTCTGAAAACCGGTCTTCCATATGTGGGACTTCAGGCAAACTGGCAGCAGATCATCACAGGTCTTGTTCTGATCGTTGCAGTATTGATTGATATCATCAAAGAAAAGAAAGCTGCAGCATTATAATTTACAGCTTTTGTGTATGTATGTGAACCGTCAGGCGGTTATGTCTGACGGATCATCATAAAAACTATATAATTTTAAGGAGGATGTAGAACAATGAAAATTAAAAAACTCATCGCATTAGGCCTTTGTGCAGCAATGGTATCCAGCATGACAGTTGCTCCGGTATTTGCAGCAGAGGAAGAAGCAACAGAAGAAGCAGCAGAGGAAGAAGCAACAGAAGAGGCAGCAACAGAAGAGGCAGCAACAGAAGAAGCTGCTGATCCTGCAGCTCAGTTTGAGGGTCTGAAAGCAAATGAAGCTTATGAGTTCCCGATGATGGTTAAATCTTTCCAGTCTACATACTGGCAGGCAGCAGTAGAAGGTATGCAGAAAGCAGCAGATGAGCTGGGTGTTACTTTCACACCACAGGGACCGAACAGTGAGTCTGATATCGCTGACCAGGTTAACATGATCAACACAGCTATCGCAGCTAAACCAGTTGGTATGGGTCTTGCAGCATGCGATACTTCTTCTGTAACAGAAGCTCTTGAGAAATGTGCAGCAGACGGAATCCCGGTTGTAACATTTGATACAGGTGTTGCAGATGCTCCGGAAGGATCTGTAGTAGCAGAGGTCGTTACAGACAATACTCAGGCTGGTGCAGTAGCAGCTGAGAACATGTATGGCGCAATCAAAGACGTTATTGCAAATGCTGAAGGTCAGGTTATCATCGGTGAGGTTAACCAGGATGCTACAGCTCAGAACATTCAGATGCGTGGCGCTGGATTCATCAACAAGATGATCGAGCTTATCCAGGCTGATGGAAAAACTGTTGCAGTTGCTGGTAATGAGTTCTATGTAAACGCAGCAGAAGGCGCAGATGCTAAAGAAGCAGATGCAGACGTTGTTATCCAGGTTGCAGTTCCGGCTCAGACAACTGTAGAGCTTTGCTCCACAGAGGCTCAGGCTATCCTTTCTAAAGAAAACTGCATCGCTATCTTCGGTTCCAACCAGGTTGCAGCTGAGGGTGTTCTTGCAGCTAACGCTAACCTGAACGTTCTTGGTTCTGACGCAGCAGCAGGCGATGTTATCGGTGTTGGTTTCGATGCTGGTTCTATCATCAAAGCAGCTGTACAGGATGGCACATTCCTTGGTGCTGTTACACAGTCTCCTCTTATGATGGGATATTATGCAATCTACGCTCTGACAGCAGCAGCTAACGGCGACGAAGTAGAAGACGTTCCGACAGCTGGTTACTGGTATGATGCAACAAACATGGAAGACGAGTCCATCGCTCCAAACCTTTACGACTAATTTTTTAGCCATTTAGTTTTACAACATATTCATTATATCCCCAGAGGAACACTCTGGGGATATTTTAAATTAGCAGTAACATCTAACTGCAAATAAAGACACTTTTTTAGACAAACAAGGTTCTTCCGTCTTGCGCATATTTCATGTAATATGATATTATCAAATATGGAAGAACTAATAAAATACAGCAATTATGTAAAAAGACTGCTGTGAAAAATCTTACATATTTAGGAGGTTTTAACAATGGCAACATATTATCTGGCAGTAGATATCGGAGCATCCAGCGGACGTCACATTCTGGGACATATGGAAAATGGAAAGATGGTACTGGAGGAAGTTTATCGTTTCGAAAATGGAATGGTAAAAAAAGGTGATGAGCTTTGCTGGGAATTTGACCGCCTGTTTAAAGAGGTAATCAATGGACTGAAAAAATGTAAGGAGATTGGCAAGATTCCGGTAAGTATGGGTGTGGATACCTGGGGTGTTGACTTTGTTCTTCTTGACAAAGACGGCAATGTTCTTGGAAACACAGTAGGATATCGTGACAGCCGTACTGAGGGTATGGATGATGAGGTTTATAAAGTAATCTCTCAGGAAGAGCTTTATGCAAGAACCGGTATTCAGAAAGCAATCTACAATACAATTTATCAGCTGATGTCTGTTAAGACAAAACATCCGGAATATCTGGAGCAGGCAGAGACACTTCTTCATGTACCGGATTATTTCCATTATCTTCTTACAGGTGTAAAATCCTGTGAATACACAGAGGCTACTACAAGCCAGCTGGTAAGTCCGGCTACAAAGGACTGGGATTTTGAGCTGATCGACAAACTGGGATATCCAAGAAAAATCTTCCAGAAGCTGATCATGCCTGGAACAAGTATTGGACATTTTTCAGAAGCTGTAAAAAATGAAGTGGGATTTGATCTTGAAGTAGTTGCTCCGGCAACTCATGACACAGGTTCTGCTGTTCTTGCAGTTCCGGCAAATGATGATGACTTTATCTATATCAGCTCCGGAACATGGTCTCTTATGGGTCTGGAAAGAGAAACTGCAGACTGTTCAAAAGAGAGCTGTGCATTGAACCTTACAAACGAAGGCGGATATGCAGGACGTTTCCGCTATCTGAAAAATATCATGGGTCTGTGGATGATTCAGTCTGTACGTCATGAGATCAATGATAAATATGGATTTGCTGAAATCTGTGCAATGGCAGAAGAAGCAAAAGATTTCCCGTCAAGGGTAGACGCAAACGACGAGTGCTTCCTGGCACCGGCAAATATGACAGAGGAAGTGAAAGATTACTGCCGCAGAACCGGACAGAAGGTTCCGGAGACTCTCGGTGAAGTTGCAACTGTGATTTATACCAGCCTTGCAGAATGCTATGCAAAAACTGCAAAAGAGCTTGAGGAAATCACAGGAAGAACTTACAGCCGTATCCATGTTGTAGGCGGAGGTTCTAATGCAGGATACCTCAATGAACTTACAGCAAAAGCTACAGGCAAAGAAGTTCATGCAGGTCCGGGAGAGGCTACTGCAATCGGTAATATCACTGCCCAGATGTTGAAGGCAGAGGAATTTAAAACAATCGAAGAAGCGAGAACTGTAATTCACGAGTCCTTCAATATTAAAATTTATCACGCATAATTTATATTAATTGGAGGTTTTATCATGTTAGTAAACACGAAGGCAAAAGTTGGCGTATTTTCAATTGCACTGGGAGCATATCTTCCGCAGTTTCCGTCTCTTGTACCGGAGTTTGAAGCGCAGTACGATGCGTTTAAGAAAACAATCCCGGATACAGTAGAGATCATTGACGGCGGAATGGTGACAACAAAAGAACAGGCAATGGAAGCAGGAGATAAATTCCGTTCAGCAGATGTAGATCTTGTATTTCTTCAGATGCTGACTTATGCGACATCTTACAATATGCTGCCGGCTATCCGTGATCTGGATGTTCCGGTGGTACTGGTAAATGTCCAGAAACTGAAAGCTCTTGATTATGAACATACCGACATTGCCTCCTGGCTGGGAGAAGGATATGCATGCGGAGCCGTAGGCGAGGCAGTAGCAGATCTTGAGAGAGCTGGAAAAAGACATGCAGTGATCACCGGTGTAGTAGAAGGCGGTGATCCGGCTGTACAGTCAGAAATTGAAGACTGGTGCAAAGCAGCTCAGGTCAGAAGAAGATTCCGTGATACCAATATTGCACAGATTGGAAGACCATATCCGGGTATGATGGATCTGTACATTGATGAGACAAACCTCTACAACAGAATGTTCCTTTATACTAAACAGTTTGACTGGGAAAAAATGTGGGCTATCGCAGATGACATCACAGATGAGGAGGCAATCCGTGCAAAAGCGCAGGATATCCTGGATACATTTGAGATTGAAGGCGGCGGAACCATTGAAAAAGTATGGGATATGGCAAAATATGTAGTTGCTTTTGAGCAGTGGGTTAAAGATGAGAAGCTTGGAATGATTGCTTCTCACTATGATGGATTTGCTCAGGGCAAGGCAGGAGTTCTTGACAGTATGCTGATTCCGGCCTTTTCCATGCTGATCAAGCAGGGAACTGCATGTGCGGTAGAAGGAGATATGAAGGTTGCTATGGCGATGAGCATCCTTAAGACAATTTCCGGAACAGGCCAGCTGTCAGAGATGTATTCTATTGATTTTAATGATGATATCTGCATTATTGGCCATTCAGGAAGCGGAGACGCAGATATCTCTGATAAAAAGCCTACCATGAAGATCGTAAAAGTATTCCATGGAAAGACAGGCGGCGGATATCTGACTCAGTTTTATCCGTACACAGGACCTGTGACTTATCTTGCAATTACACAGGACAGAGATGGACACTTTAAGTTTGTGGCTGCTGAAGGTGTAAATGAAGAGGGACCGATCCTTTCCTTTGGAGATACGAATATGAGGACACGTTTTACCTGCGGAGCAAGAGAGTTTGTAAACCGCTGGAGTGAAGCCGGTCCTACACATCACATGGCTGCTGCTACAGGCAGACATATTGATACGATTCTGAAGGTTGCAAAAATCTTTAACGTGCCAGTTGATATTGTTACAAGATAAAAGGAATCCAACAGTCAGTTTATAAATTTATACATATTCAAAAAAGACACCCCGAAGACATTTTGTCTCGGAGTGTCTTTTTGGGAAAAGGATGGTTTACCCTTTTTTCATGGCTTGATGTTCTGCTTCCAGCTCGCTGTGAAGCTGCAGGGAATTCCAGTGGACAGTGATTGGCGTCAGCATTGCTTTTAAAGATACGGCCTCCAATTGATTATCACGGAAAAACTGTAAAAAGTCATTCAGCTGCTGCTTGGAAAAATCTTTCATCACCATCATTTCGTCAGTAAAACTTTTTCCCATATTAAATTGAGGACATGGTTCAAATCCTGGGATTTTAAACAGATATCCCAGTGAATGCAGAAATTCTCCTGGCTGTACTTCGCGAATTTCGATGCCATCTTTTGCCAGATATCTTCGGATCAAACGGCTGCGCTCGTCTTCCTGGAAGTTATAAAGAAGAATCTGGGGAGCTGGCTGATATCCTCCGGGAATAAAAGTTTCTAAATTCAAAGAATTCATAGTATCCAAAATAATTCCTCCTGTTCTTTATCAAATTTTGTTTCAGAGACATCCGATCCTCTGCAGTTTACTTTATTGCCGGGATACGAATCTGTACTTCTGTGCCCTGCCCTGGCTGGCTGGTATAAGAAAGTCCATAACTGCTGCCATAGAGGATTTGAAGTCTGCGGTGAGTATTATAGACTGCTATATTGGTTCCTTTGCCGGAAACAATTTCTGTTCCGGAAATAATGTCAGTAAGTTTTTCCGGAGGTATCCCCACTCCGTCATCAGAGATCAAAAGAACAATATCCTGATCTTCCATCCATCCGGTAAGCAGAATGGTGCCGGATTTACTGCTTTTTTCAAGAATACCGTGAAGAACAGAATTTTCAATTACAGGCTGCAGTGTCAGCTTGGGAAGCTGGTATTCTGTCAGCTCATCGGGAATATCTGAAATAAAGGAAATACTGTTATGATAACGCATATTTTGTATCTGAAGGTAAATAGAAACATGTTCTTCTTCATCTCCGATGGTGCTGATACTGTTTTTTCGACTTAAGGTCAGTTTGTAAAAGCGCGACAGCCTCTGTACGGCATTGGATATTTCGGAAGTTTGCCCCTGCAGAGCCATCCAGTTGATCATATCCATGGTGTTGTAGAGAAAGTGAGGATTAATCTGTGCCTGAAGTGAGTTAAACTCAGCAATCCGCAGTTCTTCTGCAGATTTTCTCTGATCTTCCATCAACTGTTCCATTTTCCGGGTCATGTAATTGTAGGTATCGATAAGATCACCCACCTCGTCATGATAAATGGGACTGTCCATAGGAACCGGAGTTCCATGGCGGATCTGGTTCATCTGACTTATAATAGAAGATAAACGATTGGTTACGGAATGTGCCAGGGAATGGGCCATAATGGAAGTGAGGATCAACATTCCAAGATAGACCAGAATATACTGGAACATCAGGAGATTTCCCTGATGAATCAGTGCATTGGCCGAAAGTACCGTTACCATAAACCAGCCGGGATGACGGATATGATAAAAACCTGCATAAAATTTCTGGCCAAGAATCTCTCTTTCAATAAATCCGTTGGATGCCATAAATGAATCCTGGATTACTGCATAATCCAGATAGTAGACACCTGCACCGGAACTGTCAGAGGAAGCGACGATGGATTCTCTATCATTGATGATGTAGGAAATGCTTCCTTTTAAGGTGAGGTTGTCTTTCAGGATTTCTGTAAGCTGTTCTGTGGAAGAATAAAGCGCGATATATGCAGGGTAGGCATAACCCTGATAATAAAAGGTTGTAGAGGCAATATAAGCCATATCGCCAAAGGTGTTTTTTTCGCGTTCTCCCAGATAAAAAGGAGGGCAGTAAAGCTCTGGTTTACCGGTTCCCTGAAAAATACCATACCAGTAGGTTCCCTGAGCAAGGCTCATGGGAACAAAGTAGTCGTTGGTCTGCTCATCCTGGAAAAGACTGACAGAATCATATGGAAAATCCATGTAAATCTGAATTCCGGTAATTTTTTTTCCGTCGATGAGAGAGTCAGCTTTATGGCAGAATTCCCTTGCTTCAGCAGGAGCCAGAAGAAGCTGGGAAGGGGCATTTACAGGTTGGTGGAACAAAGTTTTATAAAAATCCAGTTCAGTGATCTGATGATAAGCATCCAGGATATTCTGGATATTATTCTCAATCAGAGGGGCTGTCTGTGCAGAGGCATCCTGCTCCTGGCGTATGGTATCAGAAATGACCATATTATAAAAACGACCATAAAAAAGAATGCCGACCAGCAGAACCGGAACAGTGACGGCAATCATCAGTACAATTGTGATCTTAGTCTGAAGCTTCAGATCACCATATGCCTGACGGAGTCTCTTAAAAAAAGCGATCATTGCAGATTTTGCTCCCGATATTCAGACGGAGAGACACCGCAGTGTTTTTTGAAGCTTTTTCCAAAGTAGTTGCCGTCACTGTAACCAACTCTGGAAGAAATATCTGCTATCCGATAGCGTGCATCTTTAAGAAGCTGCTTTGCTTTTTCCATACGATATTCTGTAAGATACTGATTTAATGTCTGACCAGTTTCATTTTTGAAAAAAGTACATACATAGGAAGTGGAAAGGAAAACATGATCACTGATATCTTTTACAGAAAGCGTGTCATCCATATAATTCTGACTGATATAATTTTTGATCAAATGAATGGTAGGATGTTCCTGAGTGTTTTCAGTGGCTTCTTCAAAAAAAACAGTGGTCTGTCTGACCAAGGCTTCATGAAGCTCCGGGAATGTAAAACATTGATGTATGGTATCGGCGATACTTTCATCATCCGGGGATTCGGGAATACTGCTGCGTTTTCTTGTGGTTTCCAGAGAAAGAAAAAGTTTGTAATATAAGTCTTTGACAGAATTCTGGAAATAGCCGGTGCTTTTGAAAAAGTTATTTTTTAATTGCTCCAGAAGCTTTAAGGCTGTTTCCTGCTCTCTGCTTTCCAGAGCTTCTTTAAATTCCTGTTCAGGAAAATCAAAAGAAAAACCGGAAGATTCTCCGTGATCTTTTATGGAATCCTGAGTCAGTACAGTATTTTCCGGAAAGAAGAAGCTGTTCTGTAAAAGGATCACAGCGGAGGCATAGGACTGGTAAGCTTTGGAAATTCCTGTGACCATATCGCCAAAAGCAATGGAATACTTTCCGTGATAAGAAAGCCTGCAGGTGAGAAAATCCTGAAGCTCCTGCAAGGTGTGGGAAGAGGGCTTTCTTTCTGAGAATAAAAAGCAGATCAGATTCTGATGT
>NZ_CABVDF010000049.1:0-15758 GCF_902497045.1 uncultured Blautia sp.
ATAAAATATAAACACTATATGGAGGTATAGAGCACCTATGGAAATGAATATGGGTAAATTCAGTGAGAAACTGGTAGAACTTCTGGAGCTTGCAAAAAAGAAAAAAAACGTACTGGAATATCAGGAGATCAATGATTTCTTTAAAGATCAGCATCTGGAAGTGGAGCAGATGGAGAAGGTGTTTGATTTTCTCGAGGCAAGTGGGGTAGATGTACTCCGCATTACGGGAAATGATGAGGAACTGATCCTTGATGACGATATGGATATTGATAAGCTGGATGATGAGGAAGAGGTGGAACTTGATAAGATCGATCTGTCTGTTCCGGAAGGAGTCAGCATTGAGGATCCTGTTCGTATGTATCTGAAAGAGATTGGAAAGGTAAGCCTTCTTACTGCTGATGAGGAGATCGAACTTGCGCAGAGGATGGAAGAAGGGGACGAAAATGCCAAAAAACGTCTTGCAGAAGCGAACCTTCGTCTTGTTGTCAGCATTGCCAAACGTTATGTGGGAAGAGGAATGCTGTTTCTTGATCTGATCCAGGAGGGAAATCTTGGACTGATCAAGGCGGTAGAAAAATTTGATTACCGGAAAGGATACAAATTCAGTACCTATGCAACCTGGTGGATCCGTCAGGCTATTACCAGAGCAATCGCAGATCAGGCACGTACCATTCGTATCCCTGTTCATATGGTGGAAACGATCAATAAACTGATCCGTGTTTCACGTCAGCTGCTTCAGGAGCTTGGACGTGAGCCGTCTCCTGAGGAGATTGCAGAAGAAATGGATATGTCTGTAGACCGTGTACGCGAAATTCTGAAGATATCTCAGGAGCCGGTATCCCTGGAAACTCCTATCGGAGAGGAAGAAGACAGCCACCTTGGCGATTTTATCCAGGATGACAATGTTCCGGTACCGGCAGATGCGGCGGCATTTACCCTTCTGAAAGAGCAGCTGATCGAGGTTCTTGGAACTCTTACAGAGAGAGAACAGAAGGTGCTTCGTCTCAGATTTGGTCTTGATGACGGACGTGCCCGTACTCTTGAGGAGGTTGGAAAGGAATTTAATGTCACCAGAGAACGTATCCGTCAGATCGAGGCAAAAGCACTGCGTAAACTTCGTCATCCAAGCCGCAGCCGTAAGCTGAAGGATTATCTGGACTAAGGAGCAGGACATGCAGTTATCATTGAGACTGTCTGCCATTGCAGAAATGGTGACACAGGGAAACCGGCTGGTAGATGTGGGCTGTGATCATGGATATCTGCCGGTGTACTTAATACAGGAGAAAAGGATCCCGTCAGCGATTGCAGCTGATGTGGGAAAGGGACCTTTGTCCAGAGCTCAGGAGCATATCAGTCAGTATGGACTTGACAAATACATAGAAACAAGACTCTCTGACGGTCTCAGGGAAATCAAAAAAGGTGAAGGTGACACTTTGGTGATTGCCGGAATGGGCGGTCCTTTGATGGAAAGGATACTGACAGAGGGAAGAGAAGCCCTCTGCGGATTTAAAGAACTGATCCTCCAGCCACAGTCGGATATTGGCCATGTACGGCGTTTCCTTTTTGAGAATGGATATCAGATCATCAGAGAAGACAGTGTTCTGGAGGAAGGAAAGTTCTATTTTATCATGAAAGCTGTTCATGGAATCCAGAGTCCGGCCTGGACAGAGGAGGAAATAGAGTTTGGAGGTCTGCTTCTTGAAAAAAGACATCCGATCCTGAAGCAGTACCTGGAACGGGAACTGAGGATCCGAAATGAAATCCTTATTCAGATCAGGGATGCTTCCGGAGCTTCAGCAGTACAGAGAAAAGAAGAAGTCAGGGAGGAAAAGCGGCTGATCCTTGCCGCCTTGGAGAGATATGAAGGTTAGAGAACTGACAGACTGGCTGGAAAAAAAATATCCGGCAAAAATGGCAGAAAGCTGGGATAATGTGGGGCTTCTTGTAGGAGATGACGAAAAAGAGGTCAAACATGTATTCCTGGCGCTTGATCTTACAGAAAAAACCCTTGATGAGGCTCTTGATGCAGGTGCAGACATGATCATCACTCATCATCCTATGATTTTTGGCGGTGTGAAAAAAATCAACAACCATGATTTTACAGGACGAAAGATTCTTTCGCTGATCCGCCATGATATTCAATATTTTGCAATGCATACCAATTATGATGTGATGGGTATGGCAGACCTCAGCGCAGATTACCTGGAACTTCAGAACCGCAAGGTACTTTCGGTGACAACAGAAACAGAAGAAGGAGAACAGGGATTTGGCCGGGTAGGAAAGCTTCCAGAGGCAATGACGCTGCGTCAGTGCGGACTTTTTGTAAAAAAAGCACTGGGGCTTCAGGATGTCAGACTCTATGGAGATCCGGAACAGAACGTAGAAATCGCTGCAGTTTGTACCGGAAGTGGTAAAAGTATGATATCGGATGTAATGAAACATGGAGCGGACGTTTATATTACCGGGGATATTGATCACCATACGGGAATCGATGCAGCTGCCCAGGGGCTGGCTGTGATCGATGCAGGTCATTATGGTACGGAGTATATTTTTATGAAGGCAATGCAGCAGAAGATGAAAGAGAATTTCCCCGATCTGAAGGTGTCATGTGCCTGTGCAGAAAGCCCATATATTTTAATATAAAGCTGAATTGGAAGACCATCAGGGCGTTATCAGACAGGAGGCGTTAGACTCTATGGAACAAAAAATGGTAAAAGTGGAAATTATGGGGGAAACCAGGGAATATCCGGCAGGAACCACGTTTGCTGAAATTGTGGAACCATACCAGAAAGTTTCTGAGGCACCGGTGATCCTGGTTACCGTAAACGGGAAATTAAAAGAGCTTCACAAAAAACTGAAATATGACAGCAGGATTGGTTTTGTGACCACAAAAGATAATATTGGTCATCAAACTTATAAAAGAAGCGCCTGCATGATCCTTCTAAAGGCAATTTATGATATTGCAGGGAAGGAGCATGTAGATCATGTAGTGGTCCATTATTCAGTAGGATCTGGATATTACTTTACTATGAAGGGAAGTAAAATACCTGACCAGAAATTTCTGGATCAGGTGAAAGCCCGGATGCATGAGATCGTGGAAGCGAAGCTCCCTATTGAAAAACGTACAGTCAGTACAGATGAGGCTATTGCCCTTTTCCATAAGCATCGTATGTATGATAAAGAGCAACTGTTCCGTTACCGGCGGGTATCCAGAGTTAATCTTTATCGGATCGGTACTTTTGAGGATTATTTCTATGGCTATATGGCAAATCATACCGGATATATCAGATGGTTTGATCTGAAGCCTTATGATGAGGGTTTTGTGCTGGAACTTCCGGAACGTGAGAAGCCGGAGGAAATTCCTCCTTTTGCGCCGGAAGAAAAAATATTCCGGGTTCAGAAAGAATCTCAGGAGTGGGTGGAAAAACTAAATATCTCCTGTGTAGGTGATCTGAATGACCGGATCACGAAAGAAGGAATCAGGAATATCCTTCTGGTTCAGGAGGCTCTGCAGGAGGCAAAGATTTCTAATATTGCCCGGAAAATATGTGAAACGGGAAATAAAAAGTTTGTGATGATCGCAGGTCCGTCTTCTTCCGGAAAAACTACTTTTTCCCACAGGCTCAGTATTCAGCTTACTGCCCATGGGATGAAACCTCATCCTATCGCTGTGGATAATTATTTTGTAAACAGAGAGCATACGCCGCTGGATAAATATGGTGAAAAAGATTATGAATGTCTGGAGGCCATTGATGTAGAACAGTTTAATCAGGATATGCTCGCTCTTTTAAGAGGAGATAAGGTAGAGCTTCCGGTTTATAACTTTAAAACGGGACAAAGAGAGTACCGGGGAGATTTTCTGCAGCTGGGAAAAGAAGATGTTCTTGTGATAGAAGGTATTCACTGTCTGAATGACAAGCTCAGCTATGCTCTTCCTGTGGAGAATAAGTTTAAGATCTATATCAGTGCTCTTACCCAGCTGAATGTAGATGAGCACAACCGCATTCCCACCACAGACGGACGTCTGATCCGCCGGATCGTCCGGGATGCCCGCACCAGAGGAATTTCTGCAAAGGATACTATTGCAAGGTGGCCTTCTGTACGAAGAGGTGAGGAAGCAAATATTTTTCCGTTCCAGGAACAGGCGGATGTGATGTTTAATTCTGCTCTTGTATATGAGCTTGCCTGCCTGAAACTTTATGCGGAACCGCTTCTTTTTGGAATTGATAAAAAAGAGCCGGAATATATAGAGGCAAAGAGACTTTTGAAATTCTTTGATTATTTTGTTGCAGTTCCCAGTGAGGATGTTCCCCATAATTCTATTCTCAGAGAGTTTGTAGGGGGAAGCTGCTTTGATGTATAGAAAATTCTTTACATCTCAGTGAAACCATGATAGAATAGCTTTTGTGCAAGCAGGCCAGGTGATCGCGGCTGTACAGACGAAAGGGTACAGACGAGGAAAGTCCGGGCTTCACAGGGCAGGATGCCGGATAACGTCCGGTGGAGGTGACTCCCAGACCAGTGCAACAGAAATAAACCGCCTTCTTTACAGAAGGTAAGGGTGGAAAGGCAGTGTAAGAGACTACCGCCGTTGTGGTAACAGAACGGGCACATGTAAACTCCATTTGAAGCAAGACCGAAAAGAAAGCGATACGGCGGCCCGTCGTGCTTTCAGGTGGGTCGCTTGAGCCGTCCGGCAACGAACGGCCTAGACAGATGATCACCCAACGACATAACCCGGCTTATCGGTCTGCTTGCGTACAAAGAAACCCCGGAATATTTCCGGGGCTTTTTTGTAAACTTATTTATTTCGTTTTCCTCTGTACTTTTCTTCGCAGTACATGCATCTGTAAATTTCTTTTTCTTCATCAGCCAGGAAAAATACATGATCCAGGCCCTGTTCAATAGATGTAATGCAGCGTGGATTCTTGCATTTGATCACATTGGTGACTTTTTTAGGAAGCTTCAGTTCCTTTTTCTCAACAATCTTTTCGTCTTTGATAATATTGACAGTAATGTTGTGATCAATAAATCCAAGGATATCAAGATCCAGTTTTTCTACAGGGCATTCTACCTTAATGATATCTTTGACGCCCATTTTATTGCTGCGGGCATTTTTGATGATGGCAACAGTACAGTCCAGTTTATCCAGTTTCAGGTCATGGTAAATGGTCATGGCCTTGCCTGCTTTGATATGGTCAAGTACATAGCCTTCGCGAAGAGCTCCAACGTTTAACATGATACATCCACCTCCAGTAATGTGAGAATCAGGGCCATACGGACATATACACCGTACTGTGCCTGTTTAAAGTAAGCAGCTCTAGGGTCAGAGTCTACTTCAACTGCGATTTCGTTTACACGAGGCAGCGGATGAAGGATATACATATCTTCCTTGGCGAGCTCCATTTTCTGTTTGTCCAGTATGTAAAAATCTTTCATACGGACATAATCTTCTTCATTAAAGAAACGCTCCTTCTGAACACGGGTCATATAAAGGATATCAAGCTGAGGAAGCGCATCTTCCAGTCTTTCTACCTCCTGGAATTCGATGTCGTTTCGGGAAAGGACATCTTCGCGGATATAACTTGGTACGCGAAGCTCTTCCGGAGAAATCAGAACAAACTTTACATTTTCGTAGCGGACCAGAGCCTCGATCAGTGAGTGGACAGTACGGCCGAATTTCAAGTCTCCGCACAGACCAATGGTAAGATTATCAAGTCTTCCCTTCAGGGAACGAATCGTAAGAAGGTCGGTAAGGGTCTGAGTCGGATGCTGATGACCGCCGTCGCCGGCATTGATCACGGGGATAGAAGAAGACATGGAAGCAACTAAAGGTGCTCCCTCCTTAGGATGACGCATAGCGCAGATGTCTGCATAGCAGGATGTAACGCGGATTGTATCGGCAACACTTTCGCCTTTGGCAGCAGAACTGGAGTCGGCGGAAGAGAAGCCTAATACGTTGCCGCCAAGGTTCATCATAGCTGCCTCAAAGCTTAAGCGTGTACGTGTACTTGGTTCATAAAATAAGGTTGCAAGTTTTTTGCCGTCACATGCGTGGGCATACTTCTCGGGGTTCTTTTCAATGTCGTTGGCCAGGGTAAGAAGCTTATCAAGCTCTTCCACAGAAAAGTCCAACGGGCTCATTAAATGTCTCATGTAGTACCTCCTGTTTGGTTAAAAGAATCAGAAACAGATTCCTGAAAATTCTCTTAATCCATCATATAATAGAAGGCTCTTTTTTTCAAGATGATTTTGTAAGTATTTTTTCAAAAAAAAGACCTGCGGCGAACCATACAGGCGCATAATCCAAACGGATCACTCCACAGAAATGAAATGGAGTATGACTGTAATCCCAGGGACAGATTCCAAAGTGTTTGAGAATACTTCCGCTTATAAATTCTGTGGTAAAAATACCGGCGGTATAAAGGCTGCCTCGGAGGAGAACAGGGACGGATGCAATGTATCTGTATAGAGGAGAGATCACCGCAGCACAGCCGTAAATAGGAAACATCAGAAGAGAGGTTTTTCCCATCATGGTTCCCTGACCATCCAAAAGCGAATGAAGACCGGTCCAGAAGATTTCCATGCACCATCCCAGAGCGCCGCAGAGAAGAAAGTTTCGTTTCATATAAAACAGTCCTTTCTGAAAGAATACGTTATAAACCATTCTGCTTACATTTTACATAAATTTAACTTTCTTATAGTATTGCCTGTACTTGAAAAAACAATACGCAAATGCTAAACTTACTGTAAGTAGTCTGTCACAGTGCTACAGTGCAGTGAGGACTGACATTTTTACAGAAGGAGAAACATACATGACAGATTTGCAGGAATGCAGAAAAGAAATAGATGAGATTGACAGTCAGATCCTTCAGCTTTTTGAAAAGAGAATGAAGGTTTGTGAGGATGTCGCACAATATAAAATTGAAACGGGCAAGCAGGTTCTGGATTCTAAAAGAGAGCGGGAAAAACTGGATACACTGGGGTCCCGCGCTCATGGGGAGTTTAATTCTCTTGGTATTCAGGAAGTTTTTCAGCAGATTATGGCGATCAGCAGAAAACGCCAGTACCAGCTTCTGACCGCAAATGGAGTGGGAGAAGAAAAAGATTATCAGATGGTAGATCAGCTTCCATTGAAAGGTGTCAACGTAGTATTCCAGGGAGTGGAGGGAGCTTACAGCTATGCGGCCATGCGCGCTTATTTCCCGGAGGAAATCAAAAGCTACCATGCAGATACCTTTCGGGAGGCAATGGAGGAGGCTGCATCCGGACGGGCAGATTATGCGGTCCTTCCCATAGAGAATTCCACCCAGGGAATCGTAACAGATATTTATGATCTTCTTACAGAATATCGGCTTCATATTGTGGGAGAGCAGGTGATTCCCGTAGACCACGTGCTTTTGGGGATTCCTGGAAGTTCTCTGGATAATATCCGGACCGTTTATTCTCATCCACAGGCTCTTGCCCAGTGCAAACTGTTTCTGGAAAGTCATCAGGAATGGAAAACTGTAAAAACAGAGAACACAGCTGCATCCGCAAAAAAGGTAAAAGAAGAACAGAAGATTTCTCAGGCTGCTATTGCCAGCAGGGCAGCAGGTGAACTGTTTGGTCTGGATATCCTGGCAGAAAATATCTGTCATAACGACCGGAATGTGACCAGATTTATTATAGTCAGCAGGAATCCGGTTTATGAGAAAAAAGCGCGGAAGGTCAGCGTGTGCTTTGAACTGCCTCATTCCAGCGGAACTCTCTATAATATGCTTTCCCATATTATTTATAATGGTCTGAACATGTCAAGAATCGAATCCAGACCTATTCCCGGAAAAACATGGGAATATCGCTTTTTCGTGGACTTTGAAGGGAATCTGGAGGATCCGGCAGTGAAAAATGCCATCAGGGGACTGGAAGCAGAAGCCAATCGCATGCGTGTGCTGGGAAATTATGAATTGCAGGAGGAAGCCTGAATGTCAGGAATACAGGAATGTGTGCTCTACAGAAACATGGAGCATGGAGAAATACTGGAAAAAATGACTCTGCTGATGGATGTGCAAAAAAACAGTGAGAAGGAATTGCAGCAGAGAAAGTCTTTGTTTTTTGAATGTGTCAATGGTCTGATCGAAACAGCAGGATCTTATGGTTTTTCAGGAAATCTGTGGCATAATTATCTGACGCTTCTTCTGGTAAACCATGAAAATACATTCAGCAAAGCTTGTGAGATCCGTGGTACGGCAGAGGGAAGCATAAACCAACTGGCCCTTCACGATTTTGAAATTTTTCGAAAATTATATGAATTTGATCTGAAGATCTTTGATAAATGCTTTGAAACTACCTGTTGTGAGATCCTGTGCGATTATCATGGAGCAGACAATACAGGAAGAATGTTTAACCGCCGTATCCGTGACAGGATCTGTGAAATGAGCAGAACTCTGGCTGCGGCGGCAGATGCCCGGGAATTTATGGCTGATATGGTACAGTTTTACCGGGATTTTGGGGTAGGCAAGCTTGGACTGCATAAAGCATTTCGGATCGAGCATGATGAGAAGGGGAAGGTGATTATTGTACCGGTAACCAGGATCGCTCATGTGCAGCTTGAAGATCTGGTAGGCTATGAGATACCCAAGCAGAAGCTGATCGAGAATACAGAGGCCTTTGTATATGGAAGAAAAGCAAATAACTGTCTGCTTTTTGGAGATGCAGGAACAGGTAAATCTTCCAGCATCAAGGGGATCATCAATAAATATTATGATCAGGGACTTCGTATTATAGAGGTCTACAAGCATCAGTTTCAGGATCTGAATCAGGTGATCGCCCAGATTAAGGACAGGAATTACAAATTTATCATTTATATGGATGATCTTTCTTTTGAAGAGTTTGAGATTGAGTATAAATATCTGAAGGCAGTGATCGAAGGCGGTCTGGAGAGAAAGCCGGATAATATTCTGATCTATGCCACAAGCAACCGCCGTCATCTGGTCAGAGAGCGCTCCGGAGACAAGCTGGAGCTGATGGATGAGGATGATCTGCATTCCTCAGATACAGTTCAGGAGAAATTGTCTCTGGTGTATCGTTTTGGTGTGAGGATTTATTTTGGCGCACCTACACGCAAGGAATTTGAATGCATCGTAAAAACACTGGCAGCAAGAAACGGCATTGAAATGCCGGAAAAAGAACTGCTTCTGGAAGCCGGAAGATGGGAACTGTCTCATGGCGGTCTTACCGGACGTACAGCGCAGCAGTTCATAGATTACCTTCTTGGAAAGGAGAGATAAAAATGGCAGTATCAACTTTTGCGGCAATCGATATCGGTTCCTATGAAGTCAGTATGAAGATTTTTGAACTTTCTAAAAAAAGCGGACTTAAGGAACTGAACCATGTGAGATACCGTCTGGAGATCGGTAAGGGAGCATATTCTTCCGGCCGGCTGGACAGGGAAATCGTAGATTCTATCTGCGAAGTTTTGAAAGATTTTCGAACCATTATGATGGAATTTGGAACAGAAGATTATCGTGCCTGTGCTACCAGCGCATTTCGTGAAATGGTAAACCCGGTGATCATTCTGGAGCAGATTTACCAGCGTACAGGAATCAGAGTAGAAATCTTAAGTAACGCAGAACAGCATTTTCTTGGATATAAATCCATTGCAGCGATTGAAGCAGGATTCAAAAAAATGATCCAGAAAGGCACTGCGATCCTGGATGTGGGCGGAGGAAGTCTTCAGGTATCCCTTTTTGACAAGGATGCTCTGGTGACGACCCAAAGTCTAAAAATGGGAAGTATGCGTATCCGTGAAAGATTAAAAGAACTGGAAAAATCACATACTCATTATGATCAGCTGATCCAGGAATTTATCCGTAATGATCTGACTGCTTTTCAAAGGCTGTATCTGAAAGACAGGGATATAAAAAATGTCATCCTGATGGGTGATTTTCTTACGGATACTATTTTCCGGGAAGAAATTTATGACAGGATCATTACCATGGCGGAATTTAACAATCGTTATGAGAATACGGTTTATAAAACAGAACAGATGCTTTCTTCAGAAATGGACATTAATCCGGAATATGCGTCTCTGGTAGTGCCGACAATGGTCATCTGCAAAAATTTTCTGGATGTATTCCAGGCAGAGTCAGTGTGGGTTCCGGGCGTATCGCTTCTTGATGGTATTGCTTATGATTTTGGAGAAAAGAAAAGATTTATTAAAAGCGCTCATAATTTTGAAAATGATATCCTGGTGGCATCCAGAAATATTGCCAAGCGTTATTCCAGCAGTAAAGAGCACATTCAGGGAACCACATCTCTTGCCCTTGCGATTTTTGACAGTATGAAAAAAGTTCATGGTATGGGAGCAAGGGAAAGACTTCTTCTTCAGATCGCTGTGCAGCTCCATGACTGTGGGAAATACATAAGTATGGCAGATGTAGCGGAATGTTCTTACCGGATCATCATGGCAACGGAGATCATAGGACTTTCTACGGAGGAACGCCAGGTGATCGCCAGTGCCGTCAGGTATAATACGACGGAATTTGTATACTATGAAAATTTTGATGACGGATCAGGTCTTGACAGAAACCGTTATCTTCTGGTTGCCAAGCTTACGGCAATCCTTCGTCTTGCAAATGCTATGGACAGAAGCCATTATCAGAAAGTCCAGGGACTCCGGGCAGTCCTCAAAGATAGAGAACTGAGTCTGATCATTGATTCCAGCAGAGATATATCGCTGGAGCTTGGACTTTTGAAGGACAAGGTGGAATTTTTTGAAGAAGTATTTGGAATCCACCTTAGTCTGAGAAGAAAAAGAAGAGTATAGAAAAACATGGAAAAAGTATTTGAAGCAGGATCAGATAAGATCCGGGGAGGACATTATGGATACTAAAAAATTTGCAAAGCCGGAATATTTTGTAAACAGAGAATTAAGCTGGCTGAAATTTAATGAGAGAGTATTAAGTGAGGCCAGAGACAAAAATCTGCCTCTTTTTGAAAGACTGAAATTCCTTAGTATCACATCTTCAAATCTGGATGAGTTTTTTATGGTACGGGTGGCATCTTTAAAAGATCAGGTTCATGCAGGCTATGAGAAAACGGACATTGCAGGTCTGACTCCGAAAGACCAGCTCCGTGAGATCAGTACCCAGACACATGAACTGGTAAAAGTTCAGTACAGTACGTTTACCCGCTCGATACTTTCACTGTTGGAAAAAGCCGGACTTCATCTGATCCTGGCCCATGAGGAGCTTTCGGAAGCCCAGAAGGAATATGTGGATCGTTATTTTGAAGATAATGTTTATCCGGTGCTGACGCCTATGGCAATGGATTCTTCCAGACCGTTTCCGCTGATCCGGAATAAATCTCTGAATATTGGCGCGCTGATTTCCAAAAAAGACCGTAAAAAAGGAAAAGAAGTCTTGGAGTTTGCAACTGTGCAGGTTCCGTCTGTGCTTCCGAGGGTTGTGGAAATACCCTCCGGAAAATCTGGAAGCAGGGCAGTGATCTTTCTTGAGGAGATTATTGAAAGAAACATCGGCAAGCTGTTTTTAAGCAATGATGTGGTGTGTGCTCATCCATATCGTATTATGAGAAATGCAGACCTTTCTATTGACGAGGATGAGGCGGAAGATCTTCTTGTGGAAATCCAGAAGCAGCTGAAAAAACGACAGTGGGGAGAGGTTATCCGTCTGGAAGCGGAAGAAAAGATGGATAAGCGCCTTCTGAAGATCCTGAAGACGGAGTTTGATATTAAAAATGAGGATATTTTTAATATTGCAGGACCTTTGGATCTGACTGTGCTTATGAAAGTATACGGACTGGATGGTTTTGACGCCTATAAGGCAAAAAAATATGTTCCGGCTCCGGTTCCTCAGTTTCAGACTGACAAAAATATTTTTGATGTGATCCGTGAGGGAGATGTGTTCCTTCACCATCCATATATGAGTTTTGATCCGGTAGTGAATTTTGTACGTCAGGCAGCCAAGGATCCGGGAGTACTTGCCATTAAGCAGACACTTTATCGTGTCAGCGGAAACTCTCCAATTATTGCTGCTCTTGCCCAGGCGGCCGAAAACGGCAAGCAGGTAACAGTCCTTGTTGAACTGAAGGCGCGTTTTGATGAGGAAAATAATATTGTCTGGGCGAAAAAACTGGAAAAAGCAGGATGCCATGTAATTTATGGTCTGGTAGGGCTGAAGACTCACAGTAAGATCACTCTCGTGGTAAGACGGGAGGAGACAGGGATCCGCCGGTATGTTCATCTTGCGACAGGCAACTATAATGATTCTACAGCAAAGCTTTATACAGACTGTGGTATTTTTACATGTGACGAGCACTATGGAGAGGATGCAACCGCTGTATTTAATATGCTTTCCGGATATTCAGAGCCGAAACGCTGGAATCGTCTGATTGTTGCGCCGATCTGGATGAAAACACGTTTTCTGGAAATGATCGAAAGAGAAGTGGAAAATGTACAAAAGGGAATTCCAGGTCATATTATGGCAAAAATGAATTCGCTCTGCGATCCGGTGATTATGCAGGCTCTTTATTATGCTTCTTCCAACGGTGTACAGATCGAACTGGTGATCCGCGGCATCTGCTGTCTGAAAACAGGAATTCCGGGAATCAGCGAAAATATCCATGTGCGCTCTATTGTAGGCGATTTTCTGGAACACAGCAGGATTTTCTATTTCTATAATGGAGGAACGGAAGAAATCTATATGGGAAGTGCGGACTGGATGCCTCGTAATCTGGACCGACGGGTGGAGATTGTTTTCCCCGTAGAAGATGAAATGATCAAAAAACAGATCATGCATGTGCTGGAGCTGGAATTTAAAGATAATGTAAAAGCGCATATTCTTCAGCCTGACGGAACTTATGAGAAGCAGGACAGAAGAGGAAAGCAGCCTGTAAATTCCCAGATGGAGTTTTGCAGAGAAGCACAGGAAAGTGCAGGAAGAAAGAAAAAAGAACAGAAAGAAAATTCCAGAGTATTTATCCCGGCTGAACCGGCAGAGGATATTGAAGAAGAATAAGAGACCGTAAGGTCTGGGAATTATGAAAAATAGTTCTGGAATAGGGAGGATAAGATGGGAAACAGAAAGGAATCCTTTCTGAGGAGAAAGAATGTGGTTATTTCGTTCCGAAGGTATGGCATCGATGCTATGAGCGCAATGGCGCTGGGCCTGTTTGCATCGCTTCTGATCGGTACGATTATTAATACAATTGGTCAGAATGTTGCACCGGGAAGTGCGGTGTCACAGAGGCTGCTGGAGATTGGAGGATATGCTACATCAGTCACTGGTCCGGTAATGGCTCTTGCTGTCGGACATGCACTGATGGCGCCTCCTCTGGTGCTGTATTCTCTGGCTGCTGTGGGAGCAGCATGCAATGCTCTGGGAGGCTCCGGCGGTCCCCTTGCAGTGTTTTTTATCGGTATCGTTGCCTGTGAGATAGGAAAGCTGGTATCTAAGGAAACAAAGATCGACATTATCGTAACACCGGCAGTAACAATCCTTACCGGAGGAGTGCTGGCGATCATTTTTGCACCAATGTTCAAGTCAGTGTGTGATGCTCTGGGGGTGTTTATCGGATGGGCCACCAACCTTCAGCCTTTCCTGATGGGGGTAGTGGTTTCTGCAGTGGTGGGCGCAGTACTGACCCTGCCTGTCAGCTCTGCAGCAATCTGTGCGGCCATTGGACTGGGGGGAGGCGCTGTTCTGGCGGGAGTGGCAGATGGAACTGTTACTATGGAAATCTGGAATGGACTGTCTCTGGCAGGAGGAGCGGCAACTGCAGGATGCTGTGCTCATATGCTGGGATATGCGGTTTTAAGCTTTCCGGATAACGGAATTGGAGGATTTGTGGCACAGGGGCTCGGAACATCCATGCTTCAGGTACCGAATCTTATGAAAAAACCGATCCTGTGGATTCCGCCTACGATTACAGCAGCTGTTACAGGGGCGCTTTCTACCTGTGTGTTCCAGATGCGGAACAATGGCCCGGCAATTTCTTCCGGTATGGGAACGTCAGGACTGGTTGGCCCTATCGGGATCGTTTCCGGATGGTCACAGATGCCGGAAGGATATGAAGCCGGTGCATTTCAGTGGGTTGGAATGATTCTGATCTGTTTTGTACTTCCGGTTGTGATTACCTGGATCACTGGGAAGATTTTTCGGGCGAAGGGGCTGATAAAGCCGGGGGATCTGAAAATCGATATGGGATGATTCTGAGAGAAAGAGATGCGGAAGGGGGAAGCAAATGAAAAAAATTTCATTGATCCTTTTTATATCAGTGATTATCATATCTATGTCGGCATGCGGAGTAGATTTTGATGGCAGTCGCATGGGAAATGAGAATGAATTTATAATGGAGTATCGTGTTTTAAATACAACAGATACTCAGGAACTGACTGCGAAAGCCGGAGATACTATCCGGGCAGAAATTACAGCGAAAAGAGGCAGTCTGTCAATAAAAATCCAGAAAGATGGAGCAGAACCTATTTATGAAAGAGATGGGATTTCTGTATCAAATGAATTCGAGGTTGAAGTCGCGGAAGATGGTGTGTACACGGTTGAAGTAACAGGAAAAAGGGCAAAGGGAAGTGTTTGTTTTGTGGTAGAGAATGTTTCTATCTGAAAAATATAATGCAGGAATCAGATTTTTCTGACTCCTGCATGTTCTTTATAGACAAAAATCATATTCTGCTCCCACGCAGACAAAAAGTTTTACAAAAGGATGATTACCGCAAAGATCAGTATTGCGGCAATTATTCCAAGAAGAATCCAGTTTACAGCTTTCTGAACCTTGGTTGTTTGTTTTCGGAGATCTGAGGCACGGGTTTCGACTGGCGTGAAATCTTGCAGAAGCCTTTGGGCTTTTTGTCTGTCCTGGGAAGATACCATGATCTTTTCTCCGGAAACAGAATCGCCTGTATAGAGTTCCTGAATTCCCATTTGGACAGTGGCATAAATGTCATTTTCCTTCAGAAAGGCAGTCATTTGTTCTGCTTCTGTGCGGCTTTTGGCAGTGGCGATACAAATCAGCTTTTCTTCCATATAGATCACTCCTCATCTGCATATTTTTGCTCCTGTTGCCTGCGTTTTCGTTCTGCTATGAAATCCATAAGTTTCAGTGTGAAAAAGCACAGAACCGTAATTACCGTAAAAAAGAGAAGTACAGCAGTGCTGATCTCTGCTTCTGGTCCGGCTTTTTTTCGTATGGCAAGTGTATAAAAAACTGTAAATATAATGGAAAAGCCTGCGCTTTCCAGAAGCATGTGTACAGGGGAGCGAGATTTTCCTGTGCCAAGTCCTTTTTTAACAGATCCGATGAGATACACGCTTCCGCCTACCAGCAAAGTTATTGTTTCCCCGATCACATTCTTTAGATGACCTGCAGCAGTAAGCTGAAAAACAATAGAAATTGCGCATACCATATACATAATGTAAAAGCTGATGCCTGCGACTCTGGCGGCATCCTGAATCTGACGTTCGTCTAATTGTGATTTCATTGGTCTACCTCCTCCCAAAACAGATCGTTGAGGGTTTTTCCAAGTTCCCGGCAGATAGCGGTGCACAGTTTCAGTGAAGGATTGTAATCGCCGGCTTCAATCATTCCAATAGTCTGTCTGGTAACGCCTATTTTTTCTGCCAGTTCAATCTGGGAGAGCCCTTTTTCCATTCGAGCGAACTTTAGTTTCAGATTTTTCATCTGTTCCTCCTGTGTTTTTGTTACTTTCAGTATAGTCTTGTTTTTGTCGGATGTCAACTATA
>NZ_CABVDF010000050.1:0-15555 GCF_902497045.1 uncultured Blautia sp.
CACCGTATAAAACGGCATTATAATGACACGATTTTCCAACTTAAACTGCATGTGTTCTGGATGAATGGTCCAGACTCCCGAAAATGGGAACACACAAAAACTCAAATACAATATTATACTAACACAAGATATAGATATAGTCAATGATGCAAATACAAGATATAGACAAAATGAAAAAGGGGTAGGAGATAAGAGAGTAAACAATAGAATGTTTGGAGCCATCTGACTAGAATATGACCAGGTGACTCCAAATATTTTGATTAAGATTCTAGATTTGTTTTGCCTATGGAAGAAAGCTCCTCATACCCCAATAGTTCCGGGCGGGGATTGTTCTCCATTTGCAATCCGGCTTGACGACGAAAATAAAGCCGGTAATGGTGACCGGTTAAAAGTTTGGAGTGCTTATCCAGTGTAAAGCGGTATTCTGTTTGATCAGCAGTCTGAAATAAAATCTGTTGATGCTTAGTGAGGGGACTGACTTCTCTTTTGATACAGGTTCCGATAAGTTCTGTATACGCTTGCTTTTTAGCGGTACACAAAAGAGCAAGGACACGTATGATGCTGCCTATACCAATCAGAAGACTCATAATGAGGAAAATATGATCTTTGGTATGTAGTCCATAGACACATCCGAAAAGGACACAGAAAAAGCCGATTGCCCCTTGGACAATCAGCTTGGAAAGTAATGGTTTTGGCATTGCGGCTCCTTTCTATAATTTTTCAAATGCAATTTGTTTGTTCAGATATAAATTAGTGACAGCCTCAAGTATTGGATATTGGGTATGATTTAGCTGCAGATTTTCGGCAACGGTATGAAAGGTGGCGTCAGTGCTGTCATAAAGTTGGGACAGGAGCTGACGGTTATCTTTGGGAAATACACCATGTTCTACACAGGCAGCCAGCTCTGCAGTAGATATTTGCACCCGTTTTGCAATTTGCAGGACAACCTTTTCCATGGGCGAGAGGGGGACCTTTCTAAAGAAATATGCCATGTCGGTTTTCTCTATTTTCCGTTTGAGATAGAGATAAATGCAGGAAAACAGTTGAGTGGCAAAATTGTCTTTCAGTGGACAGAGATATAATTCACCTAAAAGCCGGTACAAGGCATCTATACGTGTAAGACCGTCTCCTTTCACTATCAATCCCCGAACAATCAGTCGGTTCAGATAAGGCTCCATAGGAATGTTTTCAGAACGGTTGTGGAGCTTTAAATGTTCTGAAAATGCAGTATGCAATTCGTGAATCTGGCGTATGTGAAATGCCAGACAGCTCCATAGGATAAATTCTTCTTCACTTAATCCATATTCTCGGTGATTATTTATAACTATGGGCGTTTTATGGTTTTTAAGGCAATCTTCAAATCGTAAGATTCCGACGGCAGTATATAGTGTCAACATGGCATCTTCTCCCTTCAGGATAGCAGGGTATACAAGGTGGCATCTTGTTGCAGGTATTTGCGGGCTTTACTCTTCCATGCTCTGACATGACTTGCCGGAACTCCATAATGTTTGGAAATTTCCTGACTGGTATAGCCGTTTTGCTGAAGCAATAATGCCTGTATTCCCTTTTTTATGGTGGTGCAGTTTACATTCTGCAAGGTCTGCAGGTATTCATAGATGGATCGGAGATTATGTTCCTGTTCCCAATTCTGTAAAGAAGAGGTATCTGCAAGGAGCTGCTGATAAGAGGTATCTGTTTCATTATCTGCGATAGCATCCATGGAACAAGTATATGTTCGCTCCTTTTGCAGACTTCTCCAGTAATCGTAGATGGCATTTCGAATAACAACTTTTGCATAGGTTTCAAAAGGACGGTTTCCGTCGTAATTCATTGCTGCTTTACATAGAGCAAGGTTGCCAATTTGAAGAAGATCCTGGCGTTCATCATAGGAGACATACCTGCAACCGCAGGTTAAAGTTTGAATGACTTTAGCAACTATTGAAAGATGATCTTCCGTAAGTTTTCGTTCTATGTCTGTCATTGGTATAATCATAATCCCACCGCCTTTCAACTGGCAGCCCGAAGTGGGATGTGATTATTGCGGAGAATTTTCATGGATTCACAGATGAGTTGTTCACACATATACAGATCAAACTCTCCGATATGGGCTTCTTTAGCAGTTAAACAAAACTTGTCGGCAATCCAACGGTATGCATCTGATTTAGAGAGAATGTGGTTCTTCCAGATCTGGTCAAAAGTTTGATGTGCCTGGATACGCTTGAAACGAAGCTGCTTGTTGGCAAGTGTTCCTTTAGCAATATTTGTTCCCGGATGAACCCCTACATAAGAATTACATTCCGGATAGCGACTGCATACATAAACTTTTCCGCCTTTGGATTTACTTCCATATACATAGGAAGCATCTTTTAAAATTGCTGTACTGCCACAATATGGGCAGCGAATTGGTTTCTGTTTCATAAAGATTCACCTCGCTTACGTTTTTAAAACGTAGAAAACATCTGAAATAATAGTTTCTTACGTTTTTTATACGTATATTGTAAGAAAGCGGGTGACGAATTCCCATGTATTGGGCAGTGAAACAGATCCCGGATACGAACCAAATGCCAGAAGCCGTTGCTAGTATTCCGGATAGAACAATGCTTTGATCAGTGGGAATAATCCACTGTCCGTAAAACGGGGATAGTTTACCGGAGTAAAAATAAATCCTGCACAAAATAACCGCAATAGATATAAGCCGACCAGAATTAAACATAAATAATAAAGGCGGCGGGTGCGGATGGTCCAAGGTCTGCGTGGACGAAATTTGAAATACAGGATGATAAGTGCGGGCAGAAAAATCAAGCGGGTAAATATCATATCCATCCCTTGTAATATCAGAATCAAGTTCATTCTACGTACACCTCCTTTTTTATTCTGTACGCAAGATTTGCGAAAATCGCAACTTTACTGTCACCAGTTATAATGTGCATTTTCCTGATACCTGAGAAGAGCGATACAAGGGCAGGGGTTTCCTGCTAGATGGATGGATTTCAGGTAGGAGCTGTAAAGAGCAAGAAATTCATCTAGTGTAATGGCATTGGCACATTCGGTTGGTTCCGGTATCCGGGAGAAGATCATTTCTGCGTCTGCCATGGTCAGGACACAAGGAATACCGGAGGAATCCAGATGATACAAAAAATGAGAGCCATTGCAAAAACTACGGGTATCACAGAAGACACAACGTACATAGACGCAGTTATGCCAGTTGCCGTTACACAGATCTAAAAAGTGCCGCAGATGTTTGGCATCGGCATTGATATGGGATTGTTTCATATTCATCACCTTAAAAACAGGCAGCCTGTGAAAGACTGCCTGTAAAAAATCATGGTTATCAGTTTGAAATTATTTTTTTCGTTTCTTAAAATACAAAACTCCAAATCCGATAGCAGTCAGAAGTGCTGTGCCTGCAAGAATGATAAATGGCAGAAGCGTAGTGTCATCCCCTGTTTTTACCGGTGGAGTCGTTTTTGGCGGTTCTTTAGGTGTTTCTGTCAGTTTGACGGTCTGTCCCTCGTCTTTGATGTCCTCGTGGGAGGTAATTTCAGTTTCGACATCACCATCTAAGAGGAAGAGTTTCTCAAAGACAACCACATCGTGTCCGTTTAATTCACTGGCATCAAAGGTAAATGTTACATCCACAGAGCCGTCAGATTCTTTCGGAGAAAACTCAGTTTCGGCAGTTACTGTTTTTTCGTTTACGAGAATTGCTTTCCCCGTTTCTTTATCCATGAGGATTCCAACAAGTTTATATTTTGCTTTTGGAATCAAGTTTTTATAGGTTACGGTATCTATGATGGTAGCTTCTTTGGATGACAGAACTTCTTTATCATCATCTGCTCCATCTTTGGCTGTTGTTTTGATTTTCGGGAAGTAAATGCTCTGTTCATGGTCGTCAATGTCAGCATGAACGGCAATTTCTTTTTCTTTGTAAGAAACGGATTCAAAAACAACGATGGTTTTGCCTCTCAGTGCGCTGGCATCAAACGTAAAGGAAAGTTCCACATTCCCATCTGCTTTTTCAGGAGTGAAGGTTGTCTGGGCGGTAATTGGTTTTCCATCTACTTCCAGAGGTTTTTTCGTTTCCTTATCCATCAAAGTTCCAGTAAGTGTATATTCTTTTCCTGGAATTAGATTTTGATAGGATACAGTGTCAATCAAAGTGATTTCTTTTTCCGGTTTTGCATAGTGATTACCGGAAACGTTATCTTTCGCTGTCGTTTTGATTTCTGGGAAGTAAATAGTTTGTCCACCATCCTTCAAGTCGGCATGGACAGCAAATTCTTTTCCTTCATAGGAAACAGATTCAAAGACAACGACAGTTTTTCCAGCCAATGTGCTGCCATCAAGCGTAAATTGTACGTCCACTGTACCTTCAGCGGTTTCCGGAGTGAAGGTGGTTTCCGCAGTTACCTTTTTATCGTCGATCACAACAGCTTCTCCGGTTTCTTTATCCATTAGGGTTCCGGTCATTACATATTCTTTTCCCGGAAGGAGATTTTTATAGGTTACGGTATCCACAAGTGTTACTTCCTTGCCAGCAAGAGAAAGATTGCTGTCGGTATGGGCATCCTTCGCCGTCGTCTTGATTTCCGGGAAGTAAATGGTCTGATCTTCATCTTCAATATCTGCATGGACTGCCAGTTTCAGATCATCTTGATACAGTTCCTCGAAGACAACGATTGTTTTTCCTCGAAGTGAAGTAGCATCAAAAGTAAATTTCACTTCAGTCGATCCAGATGTTTTCTTTGGCTTGAAAGTAGTTTCGGCAGTTACCGGATTTCCGTCCACTTCAATCGGTTTTCCTGTTTCTTTATCCATCAAGGTGCCAAGAAGCTTATAGGATTGTCCTTTCTTGAGACCTTCATACTCTACGGTATCAATGATCGTGATTTTCTCTTCAGGCTTGCTCAGATGAGATTCCGTATCTTTATCGAGCGCAGTTGTGCCGATGGTGATTCGGTCATCTGTTAAAGTACCCATGTCGATCACCACATGGTTACGATATACTTCCACCTCAATCTTCAAGAGATTCATTCCCTCGTTGGTTTCACAACGCTGCTCTTCCAAAATATAAGTATCGTAAATTAAAGCGCCTTTGGAATCATCCGGTTTAGAAGTGCCAAACCAGATGCCATCTTCCGAAGTTTCTCCACGATTGGTGTTTGCCGTATGCTTATTCCATTCTGCAGATGTACTGGCATATCCATTTTTATCGGTTACAATCGTATGGCTTTCTCCAGTTGTTTTGGAGGTGATGGAAAATGGCACGTTAGCTAAACGATTCAAATCCCCATCAGAGACTTTGACAAATTCTAAATCCCCGCGGATGATCTGATTGAGGATTGCGTGTTCTTTGGAAGTCAGGTCTATGATTTTACCATTTTCCTGAATGTCAAATTCTTGCGAGAGTTTACCTTCGTTTAAATAACCATCCGGAGCTTCTGTTTCGTCTATGCGGTAATGACCGTAAGGGAGAGCATCTTTAGCAGTAGCAGCGGCGCCACTCTTGTCTGTTTTCAGAGTCAGTACGACCTGTCCGCTTTCATAGAGTTTTTCATTTACAAGAACCGGATGAGTGCTTAAATTGGTAATAGTAAAAGTAGCACCTTCTAAAGTGGCGTTACCCTGCGGTTTTGTTTCACCGGTTTCAATATCCCGTTTTTGAACTTTTACCCCACCTCGGATCACCTGGTTTGCAATGGAAGTATCTTTGCTGGTCAGATCTACCATTTCTCCATCTTTGGTAATCTCAAACTCCAATGTTTTTGCACCATCTTTCAAGTAACCAGTAGGTGCTTGGGTTTCCTCAATACGGTAATGACCGACAGGAAGCGCTTTTTCTTCCGTAGAAGCAAGACCATTTTCATCGGTAATAATGGTAAGGCACATTTCATCTTTCTGATATAGTTTTCCATTTACCCATACCGGCTGTTCGTTTAATGTGGTAATGGAAAATGTAGCGCCGGCAAGAGTCGCATTTCCCTGAGACACAGTATCTTGTGTTTCCAGATCCCGTTTCTGTACCTTCACGCCGCCACGATAAACCTGTTCTTCTACATTGGAAGCATTGTATATGGATACACTTTCCTGACTTCCGGATCCGGTAATCTTCTGTACAAAGACTGTTTCATTTAGAAAATAGTTCTTTGGAGCTTTGGTTTCCTGAATGGTTACAGTTCCGATTGGAAGACAAACGGTCTTTTTATCGGATGCATAATAAAATTCATCTCCAGATACAAAATAATCCTTGGTAAAGTGCATCTCACCAGAGGCATTCGTTTTCATTACCCAGGTACGTACCGGTTTCTTTCCGCTTGTGGCAGGATCGGTATCAGAAAGCTCTGTATAAAACTTAATGGTGAACTCAGCATTTGCAAGAGAAGAATTTCCCTGTGGTTTTCCTTCACCAGTCTCCAGATCCAGTTTTTGCAGAATCAGAGAAATTGGATTGTTCTGTGGAATGTCACTTGATTTTACAGTGCTGGTTTCTTCTGGCTTGACGTTCACATCATGGGCGGTAGCATCCACGATAAAGCCGGCTGGTGCGGAAATCTCTTTCACTGTGTAACTGCCTTCTTCAAGTTCTTTTGATTTCGCATAGCCATTTTTATCTGTTGTTAAAGTCTGAATCAGCTTGTCCCCTTTGTAGATGCCATATTTTGCACCTTCTAAAGTATAATTTCCATTTCCATCAGAAATGGATGGATTAGCAGAAGATTTCTGAAGTTCTATCCAGCCGTTCGGAACCTGATACCAGCTTCCGGCAAAGGTTTGGTTTCCGTTTCCCGGAACAAGAAAAGCACGAAAATTTTCCGGTGGAGCAGGCAGTTCACTGATTCCCTGTACTACTTCCAGAGTTTTATCAATAAAGCTTTGCGGGGCACCATGGAAAGCACCAGTATCTCCCGTATTTCCAGCATAGATATATGCAACAGCCAGATGTCCGATAACATAAGCATTGTCATCGCTCCAGCCCTGGAAATATTTCTCCTTTGTTACGGTATCATATCCGTAGCCGCCATTTAAGTAGTAAAGAGCTTTACGAAGAGGGGAAGTTTTTTCCAGTAGATCATAAGAATATGTTCCACTTGGCGGGGTGCGTTTTAGAGGTTCTACGCAGTATGCAGTATTGCTGCCATCAAAGGTCATTCGTGACGTAAAATAATCACCATAGGCGATGGATGGTCCGGCATGGAAATCGATAGTCCCATCAGCTGCATGGACAGGTTTGACTGACGAGAACAGAGCGCCGATTGCAACGAAAACTGCAAGTAGAAATGCAAACAGGCGGGTATATGGTAATTTTGTTTTTTGTAACATAAGTCTCCTCCTTTTCAAATGAAAACAGACAGCCAATAGGAGCTGCCTGTTTGTTACCCGGCTTTTTCATTCTGGCGTTTGAGAATTTCCAGAAGTTCCTGCCGGTCTGTGGTGATGAGTTCTTTTTCCAGATTGGAAGCTTTAAACTCCACCGTAATATTATTGTTATTTGTAGAAATCAGTCCGTTTCCTCGTTGGAAATGAGTGATGTTCATAACCTCTGTTTCAGAAAGGTGCAGGATATTTTTCACTCGCTGCGCCTCCTCGTCTTCCATATTGAGGATAATCTTGGTTTTACAGTTGTTGATGATACCTTTTCCGTATTTTCCATCATCCAGTGCAAAAAAGTCGTTTAAGTCCTGAGTGGCAAAGATGCCTGCACCAGAGTAGGCTCGGATGATTTTGGCGATTTCCAGCACGAATTCTGCAGCAAGGCGGTTACTGGAAGCACCGATTAGTTGCCATACCTCATCTACAAAAATGGCTTTTTCTTCCGTACGGTTTTCTTTGGCTTTGTCCCATACGAAGTCAAGGGCAACAAACATTCCGACAGTCAGCAGGTCGCTGGATCCGGTCAGCTCAGAAATATCCAGAACGGTATATTTGTTGGATAGATCCACATTGGTTTGCTGGTTAAAGGAAGATGCAGAACCATGTACCAGTCGGTTTAGAATGTGAGCGAGACGCTTGGTGTCTTCACTTTCCATCAAGACATTGTATACATCACCCAGGATTGGCATTTCCTTGTACTGATCCGGATGTTTCGGATCAATCAAGGACTCATTTTTATGAGTGATGCCTTTTCTTGCATAAGTCTTGATGAGAGCTTCATCCAAAAGTTGTTTTTCTTCGTGGCTCATATCAGGGATGAGCAGGGAGAAGAAAACATGCAGTCGTTGTATTTTTCCGGCTAAAGCAGAAGCATCCAGCGTTGGTCCATCTAAGAGTTCATTTACAGAGTTATCTACTTTTCGGATTTCCATGACATTGATGCAGTTTTTACTGGCAGGGGAAATCTGAATAAAAGTTCCGCCTACATTTCTTGCAGCACGATAAAATTCATGTCCTTTCAATGGAGCAATGATAAATACCTGAATGCCTTTCCTGCGCATCCGGAGAGCCATAGTCTGCATGGTGAAGGTTTTTCCGGCTCCGGATGTTCCAAGAATGGAAATGTTGGAATTCTTATACTGTTTGGAGTCAAAAATATCGGCGATGACCAGGGAGTTATTATGTTTGTTGACACCAAAAAGAATGCCGTTGTCATCACAAATGCTATAACTGACAAATGGATAACAGCTTGCCGCACCGGTAGTCAGTGTATTGCGTTTGGAAAGTTCGTAAAGTTTTTTGTCCAGGCTGACCAGCGGAAGAGAAGACAGGAATCCTTGCTCTTGCAGAAAGTAACAGGAGCGAAGATCCATGTCTTGAGAAATCAGCAGCTTTTTCATTTCCTGAATCCTCCACTGGAGTTCTTCCAGATTGTTAGCTGTAATTGTAATCAGCAGGTTCATATAGTAGAAGTCTTCATTGTTGGAGAGTCCCTGCTTTAAAAAATAACCGGAACGGATGGCAGAATCCAGATCATCGAAGTCTGCATTCGTATCGGAAGCGTCTTTGATCTTGGAACGATTGATACGAATTTGTTGTCCCAAACGCTGCTGTATCTTATCCTTTGGCTGTTTGTGGAGATAAAAATCCACATCAATTCCTTCGCCGGCATTGATAAGCAGTGACAGCCAACCAGGTGCGACTTTTGGCTTATATCCGTCACTAGGAACCAAAAGATAGGCATGATAGACACCGTTAATCAATACATAGTTACTGTGCTTGAAATCTACGGATTCCGGAGCAATAAATTCATTGATATGTATGGCATCCATTTCAGCTTCCCTGCCGGTTTCTTCATAACGAGTCAGTACCTGATTGATACGCTTTGGAAGTGGAACCTCTGTGGATTTGGTACGGTTTAACAGGGTGTAAAGGACATCCGTAGTAAACTCGTCTTCATTATCGTGGGATACCACTTCATTTCCGCATTGGTACAGGAAGGTTTTGGCGGTCTGGGCTGCGGTTTCAAGAGCTGCCAGAATTTCAGTTTCTTCTACTTTTCGATTTACATTGAATGGTTCATATTCAAAAATCAGGAAGAACCGACGGGATACAGCTTCTCTGGAGCTTAACCGGCGTACAAACTGAATATAGTCTTTCTGAAGTTGTCTGCAGTTAGGATCTGTTTCACGTTCCAGTTCCAACTGAGCCTGGTTCAGATGCTTGTTGATGTCTGCTTTTTTGGAAATCATCTTGATCTGAAGTTTAACCGGGCTGATCTTCAGATAGGAAATAAAACTGAAGATAATGCTTTGCTGCTCTCTGGTACTTCTAAGCAAAAAGTTGATTGGCTCAATTTCCAGAATCTTGACATACCGGTGATCTGTTGTGTAGATGACACCATTGGCAATCTTCTCAATCGGAAGATAATCCTCCAGAGTCATATCCCTGCGTTTTTTCTTCTTTGGTTTAGACGAAGCAGGAGCAGTATTTATATCAGAAGCCGGATGCTCACGTTCTTTATCAGCCTGTTTTGTAGCTTTGATTTCCGCTTTTTTTTGACGATTTTCTTCCCGGACTCTGCGTTTTTCTTCCTGTTTCTGGCGCTTTAATTCTGTGCGTACTGCGCGTTTTGCCTGTTTCTGTGCTTTCTTTAGTTGACGGTTCTCATATTTCAAGATCCGAATATCTTCACGAGCCTGCTTGCGGATTCCGCGTTTTGTGGAAGTATCAAACTGGCGACGCTCTTTTTTTTTAGAAATTGCTACATCGTGAGAAGAAATCTCATCAGAAACACAACCCTCATATTCGTCAGACTGTCCGGATGCTGTCATGGAAGCTGTTGATTTTTTCTTGGGATGTTTGTGTTTCTTTGCCTTTGGTTCTTTATTCCGCGGTTTTTTGATACGATGCTTATTTTTCGGATCTGGATTTACATCTATGCGGTAGATGACGCGCCGGTTTTTGAGAAAACGCAGGGCGTTCATTAAAAAAGCACTGATACTTTCTCCACCGATTCCAATTAAAGAAATCATAGCTGCCGGAAGGGCTGTCATACAAAGAATGATAATGCGTACCGTCAAAGACAGTGGGAGCTGAATCACTGGAACTGCAATCAAAACAGCTAAGATGCCTCCTTCAATGGCATTGCGGATTTTAAACATACCGCCCATGAAGGTTCCTTTTTCGATGAAGTTTCGAGGAATGAAGACGATGGTTTGCTTTTCAGAATCATTCATGGCTGCACCTCCTCAGCTTCCGTTGTGGTTTTGTGATCAGATGGTTGTTTTTCCGGTTCAGTTTCTTTCGTATCGTCGTAGCCGCCTTCGGGTAACAGTTCAATTTCTTCTGTTGTCAGGACCGGGAGATTTTCATCCGTTTGCTGTTCATAGGTTTTTATTTCTTCTGTACCGGGAGTTCGTTCTTCTCCATAGAAAAAGCGTCCGATGGAAGAACTGTAATAAACAGGAAGAACGGAATCATCCGATAACCGGAAAGAAAAGCCGATGTCAGAAGCATTTGGGTAAGTGGTTTTGTCTTCTAAGAACTGAACGGAAGTTATCGAAGTGTTCCCGGTATCGGTAAGATACGTTTGCAACTCCTGACATAAAGTTTCTATCTGCCCTTTTGAGAAAAAGTTTTGCAAGGCACTAAAATCCAAAAAGGTGAGTGCTGTCTTACTTGAGGATTGTTCCGTATCCGTAGTTTCTTCCTTCGTTGGAGCAGAAGAAGCCGGCTTTTCTCCCCGTTTCTCTTTAAAAAGATGAGGGAGAACAAATCCGACTGCAATTAAAAAAACCATCATCAGGATGGATAAAATAACTTTTTTTCTATTCATAGGGTATCTCCTTTATTTTTTATCGAAGATCCAATACGCATTGGATGTCGCATGGACTTCAGACATCATATCGAATTCGCGATTGATGTAGTTTTTGGAACTGTTGTCATTGGGATCGTTGACCAAAACCTTACTGTCTGCAGTTACGCCCCGCAGTACAATGAAGTGTCCGCCGCTGGTAAACAGCCCGGCTCTTTGGGAGCTGATTACTGGATGACCTTCCGATAGTGCCTGCAGAACCTGATTGGCATCACTGGTTTGTGTGACGGAGCCACAACCGAAATGGTTGGCGGCTGCCTGAAAATAGGACCAGTAAGTACCGACTCCCGGCATATAATAGGAATTTCCACACCAGGCAACAGCATCTGCCGGAGTTATTGTGGTATCCGTAAGATAACTGGCAATCATAGCAAAGCTTGTTGGACCGCATCCGCTACTGGCAATAGAACCTCCGCCGTATGGAATGTTTCCATAGTCTGTCTGAAGATAATGCGGGATTTGCATTCCGTTTGCAGGATAGCTGCCACCGCTGTTGGTAATCTGATAATAGCGAAGGACATGCTCCACATACTCTTTGTCTCCATAACGGTCATAAGGCCAGCTTGGTCTGGCACACATCATGTCAGAATAGGCGATGGCGTTTTCTTTGGTATATCCACCGTCCCGTTCCATAGCCCAGTCAATGTAACCGGATCCGTAATTGTAGCCTTGGAGTGCGAGCTTGATTCGGTCTAAATCGGTAGGACCGGTACATCCTGCCTTCTCCAGTGCATACTTTAGTTCTTGGATTCCGCATTCAATGGAGTATTCCGGATCCGTAATTCCATTTGGTTTATGCGGGTATTTGGTGTTAAATGAGCCTTCCGCCGCCTGCATCACATCCAGTCCTCTGCCGCCGGATTCCTGCATCATAACGGCAAGAATCAATTCTACATATTCACTCATGCCATACTTGGCGGCAATCCGTTCGACAGCAGGACGGTAAGAGAGAACCTCATCAGATAAGTTGATTGCCATGGCAACTCCGGAAGCGGCATTCCCAAAAAAGGTGGTTAGATTTTCTGCATAATCCTGAGCAAGCTTTTTCTGCTCATCTGTTAGATGAAAAACATGATCAGCAAAATATGCATCACCTGCATATTGCACAGTATAGGTGTGTCTGGTAAAGGTAACTGTTTTTGTCTGTGGTTCTGCGTTTTCATTTCCTTCCGGACTATTTTCACCTTCTGCACCACCTTCTACGACTACTTCCATCGTGACTGTTTCTGTTGCAACATCATAAGAAAAAAGCCCATCCTTATTTTTTCGGATTAGGCTTTTTAGTTTCCTTAGATTGATGTTTTCGTAATTATCCTGACTGGCACAGAACTGGGAAATCAATAGATTGGCATTAACGGAAATATTGTATGTGTAGGAATCATTGATACTGGCAGTATCCCCTTCCGGAAGTTTTGCAATGGCAGCATTGATTTCAGAAAGAATGTCTGCATGACTTTCTTCCAGGACTTCTACAATCGCTTCGCGGGATGCTCGGATATTATCATTGATAATGGTATTGCTGTTTAAAGCGCCGGTATCTTCCATGAGACTTCCGAAGATGAGTCCCGGAAGCATGAGAATAAAAAGAACCGGAAGCAGCAATATGGCAATGATAACAATGATGATTTTTGCAATTCCATGCCGGTTGGCAATCGCAATTCCGATTGCAGCAGTAAACGGACCGCCTGCAGCACCAAAACCAGCTTTCGTTATGGTGGAAGCCGTTTTTAAGGCTTTGAGATGGGAAATGGTACTTGTGCCTACATCCATTGCCTCATCAAATCCGGATGATTCGGTTGCCATTTTTAAATGCGATCCTTTCTTGAAGGTGTCGGCGGAAGTTTCTGTACGATGGATTCGTTGTAGGCTACTTTTCCATCACCAGCATCGTATGGTGTTTTAGAAACTGTATCTTCTGCATATTGCCGATACCAGGCGGATCCGTCCACAGAATGTACGGTGTCAAAATTGCCCTGAGTAGGGGCAGTGTATTGATCAGCATGATACATGGCAAATTCCCGACTGGTTCCATCGGGGGTAGTTTCGACTCCGGTAATCCTTCCACCGCCGATTTCTACATTAGTGTAGGAATGGTTCGCTTTATTATCGGCACTGATTCCCATGTAAGACTGGAAAGCAGCTTCCGCCCCTTCTCCGGTAATGGAGCCGACTTGCCCGTAGTTCCCTTGGGCAATATTACTGATTACATTGTTGGCAAAGTCTCCGCCCTTTTCTAAGGAAGATTGATACAGAGCGTTTCCTATACTCGGTCCCTCCGTATATCCAGTAGCTGCATTGACAGCGGAGCGTTCTGCTTGACGTCCTACTGCTCCGGCAAGTCCACCGGAAAGGAAAGTTCCTCCGACGGCAGCACTTCCAGGAGAAGAAGATCTGCCATGGCTGCCACCACCATGACCACGAAACGAATTTCCAAGACTGCGCCCGGCAATTAGAAGTTCTGCCATCATATTGCCACCAGTGTTTCCTACGTTGATTCCAAGACTTGCCATGAAACTGTCAATTTTCTGCGAAACCTTTAAAAAGGCAATGGCACAAAGGAACCAAACAAAGACATTTCCGGTAACGGTTTCCTTTCCCTGTTCGGCGACTGCCTGTTCAACCTGTGCTTCTGTCAGTTCAGCGGCAAATACCGGAAAGGAGCAAAAGAGTACCATACAGGCAGTAAGTGTCAATAAAATCATTAGCTTTTTTCTGTGTTTCATGTGTTCCTCCCTTCTATATTGACAGTGGATTTGCAATGAAAGTGCCGATCATGGAAGTGAACAGACGTAAGCACCAGGCATTCATCAAAAGAAGAAAAAACTGTCCACCAAGCATCCGAGACCAGCTTTTAAATATGTTTCCGGTTGCCTGAGACGCACCTGTTGCAAAGGCGACTGGTGCAGTATAAATTAGAACTCCCAGCAAGATGTAACGTTCTGCAGCCTCGAAAAGAAGCTTGATGTAATTCCAAGCAAGGATTAGCACTAAAATCAGAGCAACGATAGCAACAGCGCCGTTGGCACACACACCTAAAATGACGGTGATGACAGAGTTGAAGGAACCAAATTCTAAAGGTGGCAAGTCTTCTGTAAGAATCCAACCATAGGGAGTTCCTGCTATATCTAGCAGAAGATCTACAATGTCTTTTGCATAGAAGGTAAGGAAAAGGAACATAAAAGTCCGAAGCGAGAGTTTGATGGGATCTTCCGCATCAATTCCCGTACCCATAAAATAGTTCTTAAAAAGCTGCCATACCCAGTTCAGGAGAATAAGTCCAATCGCCAGTGCCAGAAAAATCTGATACATAGTTTCGGCTGCCGGAAAGTAACGGAGAAAGGTATCCATAGAGCATCCCAATGCACCTAATACAGAGGTGGTAATCAGATCCAGAATATTCATAACTTGTTCGGCAATCCATTCTACAATTCCGTCAAGTATTCCCATAATGACGACTCCTTTCTCTGTACGTTATCCATTCCATTTTCCACCTGCGAAGAATGGTGTGATGTAAGCCATGATAAATCCAAGCCCATTCAAGATAGCCCAGGTAATGATGATTCGTTTGAGCCATGCGCGGGATTCATCTACGGTTTTTCCGCTTTTTGAAAAATTCATCAGTAACAGTGCAACAGATGCAGTTACGACAGCAGCAATCGTGGAGATTAGAATGATCTGGTTGTATACGTCTTTCATGATTTCTGAAGCTTTGTCCCAGATAGTAGCAGCCATAACTGGCTGCACATTACAGGCGATCAGGGTGAACATCAGAAAGCCTGCGTACAGATATTTTCCATAATCCCGATGGCGTTTTTTGCCTGGCGGGGAATCTTTGAATACATGATATTTCATGCAAAAACCTCCTTCATAAAAGAGGGCAAAGTGAAATACATCACCTTGCCCTGTGCTTATAGTTTCCTGCCTCGACAGCTTCCGGCTGGTCAATACATTGGGAAGCATTTTATATTCAGTTGTAACGGACTCCTTTCCTGCAAACAAAAACACGCCTATAACCGGAAGTGAGGCTGATTTCCGGAAAAGACGTGTCCTGCTTTGCATATTTTTTTGACAGTATCATTCTAGCATGGGTAGATTTCCCTGTAAATCGCAGAACTGTGCCAGATAATGACATTGATGTGCCGACTCAGGGACAAAGAAGGAAAATAGCATTTGATGGAGATTGCGGACAAAAAGGTGTGGGTGTATAATGAGAAGTAAAAGAGACAGGAAAATACTAATTAGTGGAGGGAAATATATATATGGAAATTACTAAAGAAAGTAAAGACCACCTAATTGAACAAATTGAA
>NZ_CABVDF010000051.1:0-15394 GCF_902497045.1 uncultured Blautia sp.
ATCTCCATCAGTAAACTAAGTAAAATAAAAATTCTGCTTTACAAACAACAGATAAAGTATTAAAATAAACAAAAAGATATCTTCAGGGCAGGGTGAGATTCCCTACCGGCGGTAAAGCCCGCGAGCCGAGAGGCATGATCCGGTGAGATTCCGGGGCCGACAGTACAGTCTGGATGGAAGAAGATGATAGTACAGTTGATTTTTTGTATGAATGAATGTAGTATCAGAGCTCTGAGATGGTGATCCATTTCAGAGCTTTTTATATAGGAAAATCAGACATTCATTTATCAATCATATGTAACAGATCAATTCCACCCTGCAGATATTTCTGCAGGCTTTTTTTGTATCTGGTACATCGTTTTCGAAATAACTATACCATTCACTTGTCTGTGAATCCGATTGCACATGTTTAAAAGCCTCGGCGTAGCCCAGGCAAAGAACAGGAATAAGAAAGAAGGAATAGAAATGACGGATCAGGAATATATGCTTCGGGCTATTCAACTGGCCAAAAAAGGAGAAGGCTGGACGAATCCCAATCCTATGGTAGGGGCAGTGATCGTAAAAGACGGAAAGATCATCGGGGAAGGCTATCATAAAAAGTATGGAGAACTTCACGCGGAACGTAATGCAATTGCTTCTCTTACAGAATCAGCAGAAGGTGCGGTGATTTATGTCACGTTGGAGCCTTGCTGTCATCATGGTAAAACACCTCCATGTACGGAAGCGATCATTGAACAGAAGATCAGAAAAGTGGTGATCGGTTCCAGAGATCCGAATCCGAAAGTGGCAGGAAAAGGTGTACAGATGTTAAGGGAAGCCGGTGTAACAGTAGTTGAAGATTTTATGAGAGAAGAATGTGATCAGCTGAACCCGGTGTTTTTCCATTATATTACTACGAAGACTCCTTATGTGGTAATGAAGTATGCCATGACACTGGATGGGAAGATCGCAACGAAAACAGGAGCATCAAAATGGATCACCGGAGAATCTGCACGAAAAGAAGTACAGCATATGCGGCATCAGTACATGGGAATCATGGCTGGTATTGGAACTGTGCTTGCAGATGATCCGATGTTAAACGTCCGGGTAGAAGGCTGGAAAAGTCCTGTCAGGATTGTGTGTGACAGTAAGCTCAGGATCCCGCCGGGCAGTCAGATTGTAAAAAGTGCGGAAAAGTACCGGACGATCGTGGCTTATGCAGAACAGAAAAATGCAAAAGAGAAAATAAAAATATTACATACCATGGGAGTTGAAACCATTTACTGTCCCGACGAAAAGAATCAGATAGACCTTAAGAAGCTGATGGCAGATCTTGGAAACAGAGGCATTGACAGCATCCTCCTGGAGGGAGGAGGTACGTTAAATGACAGTGCACTGCGAGTTGGAATTGTAAAGGAAGTACAGGCTTTTGTGGCACCAAAGCTGTTTGGCGGTGTGGCTGGGAAGACACCGGTAGAGGGTATTGGAGTTGAACTGCCGTCTGAAGCAGTGGAACTGAAATATACAGATATCTGCCAGATCGGTGAGGATATCCGGATAAAATGTCAGGTGTGTGATAAAAAACAGGAGGAATCATGTTTACAGGAATCGTAGAAGAGAAAGGAAAAGTCCGTTATATACAGCTGACAGGGGAATCAGGGATCCTGGCAGTGAAAGCCCGGAAAGTCCTGGAAGGGACAAGGATCGGTGACAGTATCGCTGTGAATGGTGTGTGTCTGACAGTTACGTCGATTCAGCCGGACGGATTTACTGCCGATGTGATGGCAGAGACGATCAGAAGAAGCAGTCTTGGCAGCTGCAAGGCCGGAAGCCAGGTAAACCTGGAACGTGCAATGGCTGCAGACGGCAGGTTCGGGGGACACATAGTAAGCGGCCATATTGATGGGACTGGCGTGATACGTTCCATGCTCCGGGAAGAAAATGCCATCTGGGTATCAATTGAGACATCGCCACAGATTTTGCATCTGATTGTGGAAAAAGGATCCGTCTGTATTGATGGGATCAGCCTGACAGTTGCAAGGGTTGATGAAGCTGGTTTTCAGGTGTCGGTCATTCCACATACAGGAGAAGAAACCACTCTTTTGGAAAAGGTGCCGGGGGATCTGGTTAATCTGGAAAATGATGTGATCGGAAAATACGTAGAAAAACTGCTTGGCATCAGAAAAAACGAAGAAGAGAAAAAAGAATCCGGAATTACGATGGAGTTTCTTGAAGAATTCGGGTTTTAGAACAGGAGGATATACACTATGTCACAAAATTATCAGTACAACACAATTGAAGAAGCACTTAGGGATCTTAAGGAAGGAAAAATAGTTCTGGTCACAGATGATCCGGACAGAGAAAATGAGGGAGATCTGATATGTGCGGCAGAGTTTGCGACCAGAGAAAATATTAATTTCATGGCGACCTATGCAAAGGGTCTTATCTGTACACCGATGAGTGCAGAAATTGCGGTGAGATTGAACTTTCCGCCGATGGTTGCGGAGAATACGGACAATCACAGTACAGCATTTACCGTGGCAGTAGATCACGCAGATACAACCACAGGTATCTCTGCGGAAGAGCGCTCCTATACTATCATGAAGTGTGTGGATGATCAGTCAAAACCGGAGGATTTCAGAAGACCGGGACATGTGTTTCCGCTTATTTCCAGAAAAGGCGGGGTTTTGGTACGAAATGGCCATACAGAGGCAACAACAGATCTTATGAGACTTGCCGGACTGAAAGAATGCGGCGTGTGCTGTGAAGTTATGAAAGAAGATGGAACTATGATGCGTACATCACAGCTATGGGAAATGGCAAAAGAGCATAACCTTACATTTATTACGATCCGTGATCTGCAGGATTATATAAGAATACATGAAAAGCATGTAAAGGAGGAAGCCGTTGCAAACCTCCCAACGCAGTACGGTGATTTTAAAATGTATGGTTATATCAATGATATTACAGGAGAGCATCATCTGGCACTGGTAAAAGGTGATCTGGGAGATGGTGAGGATGTGCTTTGCCGGGTACATTCGGAGTGTCTGACAGGGGATGCATTCGGATCGCTCAGATGTGACTGTGGCCTGCAGCTGCAGACAGCGATGCGCCAGGTAGAAGCAGAAGGCCGAGGAATCATTCTGTATATGAGACAAGAAGGCCGAGGAATCGGACTGATCAATAAGATCAAAGCATATGCGCTTCAGGAGCAGGGATACGATACTGTGGAGGCTAATGTGAAGTTAGGGTTTGCACCGGATCTCAGAGAGTACTGGGTCGGGGCACAGATACTGTCAGACCTTGGTGTGAAATCATTAAGATTACTGACAAATAATCCGGATAAAGTCTATGGACTTGGCGAATTCGGACTGAAGATCAATGAGAGAGTACCTCTGGAGATTCCGGCACAAAAGTATGACCGGAAGTATATGAAGACGAAGCAGGAAAAGATGGGTCATATTTTTAAAGAAATAAATTTATAAAAAACAGCAAATATCAGGAGGAAGAAAAAATGAGACAGATCAATTTAGTAGAAGGAAAAGTAGTAGCACCGGAGGGAATGAAGGTTGGTATCGTGGCAGCGAGATTCAATGAAATTATTGTGAATAAATTATTGGGAGGGGCAGTCGACGGACTGGTAAGACATGGAGTAGAAGAAGAGAACATTACTGCAGCATGGGTACCGGGAGCATTTGAGATTCCGATTACAGCACAGAAGATGGCACAGTCAGGAAAATATGATGCAATTATCTGCGTTGGAGCTGTCATCCGTGGAGATACTTCACATTATGATCTGGTGTGTAATGAATCTGCCAAGGGAATCGCACAGGTTGAACTTGCAACAGGAATCCCGGTTTTATTCGGAGTGATCACGACTGAAAATATCGAGCAGGCTATTGCGCGTGCAGGAAGCAAAGCGGGAAATAAAGGCTATGATTGTGCATTATCTGCGATTGAGATGGTCAATCTGATGAAGCAGCTCTAAAAGACAGGAAAATAAATGATGACAAAAACGATCATATTCGATTATGATGGAACGATCCATCATACCCTTGGAATCTATGAACCGGCATTTCGTGAAACCTATCAGTGGCTGACAGAACAGAAGGTTACCGAAGAACGGGAGATAGGCTCGGTGGAAATTGCCGGCTGGCTGGGACTTAACAGTAAGGAGATGTGGAATACATTTTTGCCGGAACTGGATCAGAGCTATAAAGAGCAGGCAAGCAGGATGGTAGGAGATCTGATGGTAAGACAGATCAGGAAACATAAGGCAGTGTGGTATCCGGGAGCAGAGGAGATGCTAACAGCTTTGAAGAACCGGGGATATCACCTTGTGATCTTAAGTAACTGTAAAGCTTCATATCGTGAGGCACACTGGAAGGAATTTGGGATGGAACGATGGTTTGATCGTTTTTATGACTGTGAATCATACAGATTCCGTCCAAAGACAGAAATTGTGCAGGAAATCATCCGGGAATATAGTGGCCCTTATCTGGTAGTCGGAGACAGGAGACAGGATCTGGAATGTGCCAGGTCCTGCAAAAGCCCTTTTATAGGATGCCTGTATGGATATGGTGAGAAAGGGGAACTGAATGGGGCTGATTATTATGCAGAACATATAGAGGATATACTGCAGATGGTGATATGATTTTTGCAATATAAAAATCTGAAGGAAAAAAGTTAAAAATAAGTACTTCTGTAAAATAAAAGGATATAGAAAATTTGCAACAATTTGTTGCAAATTCTGAGGCGGGGATGATTTTAGGATAGTCATAGTGATAGAGGTAATCCACTTTCCTAACCCCATCTGTACAGTAAAGTTCTCAAGTCCAGTTGTACAAAGCGCTACTGCACGAGGAACCAGATGGAATGCATCTCCACTTCCTAAAAGAACTGCCATAATTCCAAACATGGTAAACTGTCGGTTTCCTTTGCCTTTGCGGATTATTTATAGATTTTACTGTGGAAGATTTTGCATAAAGTGTTTTCCGTGCTTGTGTGTACCATTATCTGATATCAAAGCAGTACAGGGTGATTCCGGCCATGCACAGGTCAATATGATTACGGATGCGTACTCTCATATTCCGGATGATGACCAAAGGAAAAATGCAGAGCTTTTTAAAGAAGCATTTTATGAGAAAAAGAATCTGAATCCAGAGAGGCGGGCGTTGCTCAATTCGTTGGCGAAAACGATGAAGTAATGAAAAATAGTGAAAAAATAGTGTAATTTTAGTGAAAAAAACAATTCGTAAAACGATATAATATATGGATGAAATGAGGATATTTATTGTGTATACGGATATTCTATCTCCATCAAATCTATCGAGATCTCCATCATTTGATGATAGAATGATGGAGATAAATCTGAAATGAAGGAGATTCCTATGAGAGACTTTGATTTTATTGTAAGTCCTGCAAAGTTGTTAACACCTGAAATTGTTCAGATGGTTAGCAGCATCCATGAACATAAAGGCAAACAGGAATTATTTCTCGAAGCCAATGTAGATGAATTGAAAACACTCTTAGAAGTTGCATTGATTCAGAGTACGGGAGCATCCAACCGAATCGAAGGTATATTTACAAGCGATAAGCGTTTGGAAGAATTGGTAAGTCAAAAAGCAGAACCCCGCAACCGATCTGAGCAGGAAATTGCTGGTTATCGTGAAGTACTTTCCACAATTTACGAAGGTTATGAATATATCAACCCAAGACCGAACATTATTTTGCAGTTACATTGAGATCTGTACTCCTATTCACAGGGGGCTGCTGGTGGAAGTTATAAGAATTCCGATAATGTAATTGCAGAAACAGATGCCGAGGGTCATCAGAAGGCACGTTTTATTCCAGTTCCCGCATTTCAGACTGATGAAGCAATGGAAGAACTTTGCGCTCGCTTCCTTGAAGCATGGGAAGCTGACCGCATTGATAAACTGGTTTTGATTCCCATGTTCATTCTGGACTTTCTGTGTATCCATCCTTTCAATGACGGAAATGGTAGGATGAGCCGTTTGCTCACTTTATTGCTTTTTTATAAGGCGGGATACATCGTTGGAAAATATATCAGTATGGAAATGTTGATTGAAAAGACAAAGGAAACATATTATGAAGCCCTTCAAGCAAGTTCTACTGGCTGGCATGAGGGAGAAAACAGCTATGAGCCTTTTGTTAAATATTATCTGGGTATCATGTTGAAAGCATACAATGAATTCGAAAGCCGTGTAGAGCATTTGAAGCATCGGAGTCTTTCTAAGCCTGATAGAATTAAAGCGGTTATTGATAACAAGGTTGGCAAAATTACAAAGAAAGAAATCATGGAGCTTTGTCCTGATATAAGCAAAATTACCGTGGAAAGGACTTTGACGAATCTGGTTAAGAGTGGGTATATCGCAAAAGTTGGTGCAGGTCCATCTACTGGTTATGTCCGTGTTTAAAAATATGAAAGCAGCTTATAAATTTAAAGTGTCCTTGACAAAGGGTACACTTTACAGGTGAAATCTAAATCGAAGTTTGTCTTGCTGTGTTCAAATCACAAAAAGGTCATCGTTTCACGATTATGGTAAAACGATGATCTTTTTTATTTCTTCCAATAACAGATTAGCAACAGGAGTGAATATTTGATATTTTTTCCATATAACATACATTTTTGTGTGGAGAGGTGGTGTGATCGGACGGAAGCATAAATCACTTTCTGCATTTGTTTCTACTAACTTTTCAAAGGTAAGCTCAACCCCCAGCCCTTCACGGACAAAAACGGCACCGTTATTGCAGAGATTAAATGTCGCTAATATATTAAGTCGGTCAAGGTTATCGGAACACCAACGGGGTAAATCCATTTTAGCAGACTGTTCCGAACAAAAAATAGGAATATCCAATAAATCATCAAAGGCAATAGCCTCTTTTGCGGCTAATGGATTGTCCTTTCTCATCAGAACACCCCATGTATCGTATTCAGGCACTTCAAGATAATTGTATTTTGATAAATCGGGCGGTTCTACTATAAATGCCATATCCAGAAGTCCACGGTCTAATCGTTCTGTTACCTGTTCGGTATCACCGCTGGTAACATGATAATGGATATTGGGATAAATGCTGCTTAACTTTTTTACAGCACGGGCAAGATATTTTACAAGATAGGATTCTGCACAGCCAATATAAATATCACCTCCTGTGATATCATCCATTGCCTGAAATTCGTTTGTGATTTTGTCAGCCATGGCCAGTAAATCTTCTGCTCTTTTTCGCAGAAGCATACCCTCATCAGTAAGACTGACGCTTGTGCTGCCACGCTTAAATAGTTTTTTGCCAAGCTCTTGTTCCAGATCTTTCATCTGTTTAGACAGCGTTGGCTGTGTAACATGAAGTCTTTCAGCAGCCCTTGACATATTTCCTTCACGTGCAATTTCAAGAAAATAACGAAGTACACGAATTTCCATAGTACACCTCCAACCTTTTTTATTATCCTATACTCAAATGATATTCCTGTCAAGAATATCGTGATATGAATTATAAGTATTAGATATATCGTTTGAAGCATGTATAATTTAAGCAGGAGGTGCAGACAGATGGCAGAAGCAAATGACAAATATGGAATAATTTATCAGAATCTTGTGGACGCAGGCTGTAATCAGAAAACAATCCAGTGTTGCATGAAACTGGCACAAGAAAACAATGTAGAAGCGCTGTTATCACAGTTATGTATGTATAGAAAACATTTAATGGAACAGACACATATTTATCAGGATAACATAGATTGCCTGGATTATTTGATCTACTCGTTAAAGAAATCTAATGAAAATAGATAAGGAGAATGTAAATGACAGATTATAAAATTATTCAAACAATTAACGGACCGGAAGATGTAAAAAAATTGTCTATGGAGCAGCTGGAGGAACTTGCTTCGGAAATCAGAGAGGCATTGTTTAACCGGCTGACTAAAATCGGCGGTCACTTTGGTCCAAATTTCGGTATGGTGGAGGCAGAGATTGCCATGCATTATGTTTTCTCTTCGCCTAAGGATAAGTTTATATTTGATGTATCTCATCAGAGCTATCCTCATAAGATTTTGACCGGAAGAAAGAATGGATATATTTCCGATGAGCACTTTTCAGAGGATTCCGGTTATACAAATCCGGAAGAAAGTGAACATGACTTCTTCAATGTAGGTCACACTTCGACCTCAGTTTCTTTAGCTACGGGTCTGGCTAAGGCGAGAGATATAAAAGGAGATAAAGAAAATATTATTGCAATTATTGGTGATGGCTCCCTCTCAGGCGGTGAAGCACTAGAGGGATTGAATGTAGCTGGATCAGAGATTAACTCCAATTTAATTATTATAGTAAATGATAATGAGCAGTCGATTGCCGAAGTACATGGCGGAATGTATAAAAATCTTGCCGAATTAAGAGAGACAGGCGGAACTGCTTCCAATAATCTCTTCAAAGCGTTTGGATTAGATTATATATATGAGGAAAACGGCAATGACATAGCATCACTGATTTCCTTATTCCGCAAGGTGAAAGATACGGATCATCCAATCGTAGTCCATATCCATACACAAAAAGGAAAGGGATATGAGATTGCTGAAAAAGACAAAGAGGGATGGCATTGGTGTATGCCATTTGACCGTGAAACAGGCAAACCAACAATCTCTTTTGGCGATGGAGAAGATTATACATCTATCACTGCTGAGTATATTATGCGAAAAGCAAAAAGTGATTCTGAGCTTCTTGTGATTACTCCTGCTATGCCGGGCAGTGCAGGCTTAAATCAGGAACAGCGAAAGGAGCTTGGATTGCAGTATGTGGATGTAGGGATTGCGGAAGAACAGGCGGTTGCCATGGCATCTGGTGCTGCAAAAAACGGTGCGAAGCCGCTTGTGGTTACAAACACAACCTTTATTCAAAGAGCGTATGACCAGATTTCCCATGATGTATGTATTAACAATAGTTCTGTCACGATTCTCTTAAACTACAATTCTTTTGATAGTTTGACAGATGTTACGCATCTTGGAATTTTTGGACTGGCGGCATACACGAATGTTCCGAATCTGGTAGTGCTTGCACCTACCTCAAAAGATGAATACCTTTCTATGCTTGATTGGTCAGTTGATCAAAGGGAACATCCTGTTATGATTCTCATCCCCGGAAATCAGGTAACCTATCGTGAAGCAGATAAGGATTTTGACAGACTGAATCATTTTAAAGTGGAAGAAGCTGGTGAAAAGGTTGCAATTCTGGCACTTGGTGATTTTTATCAGCGTGGTGAACAGCTCAGTGCAAAAATAAAAGCAGAACTTGGCTTTACGCCGACATTGATCAATCCTCGTTTTGCTTCTGGTATTGACAAAGAATTACTGGAAAGTCTTTCCGAAAGACATCAGATGGTAATAACCATGGAAGACGGTATTTTAAGCGGCGGTTTTGGCGAGAAAATAGCTTCCTTCTATGGTAGTTCTGATATGAAAGTGAAAAATTACGGACTTGATAAGAAATTTTATGACCGATATGACCCAAATGAATTACTGAAAGAGGTTGGTATGACACCGGTTCAGATTATTGCGGATATTTGCAATCAGATAAAATAGAAATTGGGAGGCTGGAAGTAGTGACACCAGAATTGTAATTCCGGGTTCAAGCAATACTGATCACATCATGGAGAACACGCAGTTGTATGATTTTGAATTAACTGACGAAGAGATGGAGCAGATTGAGGCTTTGGAAAAAAATGAGAAGCATGACTGGTACTAAGATTGAAGAATAAAAAGATAAGGTGATGGAAATGAAGATATTAGTATTAAATGGAAGTCCACATCCACAGGGAAGTACAAAAGATATGGTTAATGCATTTAAGAAAGGAGCTGAGAGTGCAGGACATATCGTTGATGTGGTGGATGTATGCAAAAAGAAGATAGGTGGGTGTTTGGCATGTGAATACTGTCATAGCAAAGGACACGGTGAGTGTATTCAGAAGGATGATATGCAGGAAGTATATAATCTTTTGAAAGAAGCAGAAATGCTTGTTATTGCATCGCCCATTTATTATCACGGCATATCCGGTCAGCTAAAATGTGTAATCGACAGATTTTATTCTGCGGCATATCCGAGAGGACCGAAGAATTTGAAAAAAGTTGCCATGATACTTAGCTCCGGAGATGCTAATATGTATGAGGGTGCTCTTTTCTCGTTCAAAGGAGACTTTCTGGATTATCTTGGACTTGAAAACATGGGTGTGTTTACAGCACATGGGTCTGAAAACAAGAGCGAGAAAAAGAGAGAAGAACTAAGGGCGTTCGGGGCATCGCTGCGTTAGGTAAATTCCATTTGGCGAGATGTCGATAGACCATAAAATTGTTTTTTTCTAAAGCAGACTATTGATTGTATTTATATTAAGTTTTCAACAACAATGTAACCATTGAAATTACATCTGTTTTTTGATATGATTACTGTCAAAGAGAGGTGTTTATAATGCAGATTTCAAGCAGATTTACAATGGCAATCCATATGTTTGCCTGTATAGATACATTTTCAGATCAGAAGATGACTAGTGATTTTATGGCAGCAAGCATTGGAACTAATCCGGTGATTGTTCGTAAAATATTGCAACAATTAAAGGCTGCTGGTCTTATTGAAGTTGCAAGAGGGACAGGCGGTGTGACAATTACCAGACCATTGGAGCAGATTACATTCCTTGATGTGTATAAAGCAGTGGAATGTGCACCAGATGAAGAACTGTTTCATTTTCATGAGAATCCCAATCAGAAATGTCCGGTAGGAAAGAATATTCACCATGTTCTTGATAAGAGACTGTTAGAAGTACAGAAGGCAATGGAGGAAAAACTTTCAGAAATGACACTTGCTGATGTGAAAAAAGATATTGCAGTGTATACAGAGGAAGAGTAGCCTACAGAAGGCTTCGGATGAGTGATTATACCATCACAATTTCCGGAGCCTTTTTGTTTTTCATAATCAATGTAAAATCTTCAAAAGGAGTTGTAACAAAAAAGTTACAAAAAGCTTGATGTAACTATTGACATTACATTAAACGAATGATATTGTATAGCTACAAGATGTAATAATCATTGTTACAACATATCAAGGAGGTAATTTAAAATGCAGAAAGTAGTAGAATTTTTACAGAAAAACCCGGTTCAGTATTTAGCAACCGTCGGAAGAGATGGAAAGGCAAAATGCCGTCCATTCATGTTCTGTTTTGAGCAGGACGGAAAGCTTTGGTTCTGTACTAACAACACAAAGGATGTTTACAAGGATATGTTAGCAAATCCTGAAGTAGAAGTATCAGTATCTTCCCCTGAATACGCATGGATTCGCCTTCATGGCAAAGCAGTATTTGAGGACAACAAGAGTGTAAAGGAAGGATGCATGAACAATCCTATCGTTAAGGGACAGTATCAGACAGCAGATAATCCTATTTTTGAGGTATTCTATCTTGAAAATCCGCATGGTTTAATCGCAGATTTCTCTGGAAATCCACCTTATGAATTTTAAAGATAATTAACAGAAAAAATTACAGTCTTCGGGGCAAGGTGTAATTCCTGACCGGCAGTATAGTCTGCGAGCAAAAGCTGATATGGTGCAATTCCATAACCGACGGTAAAGTCCGGATGAGAGAAGATATGATAAAACAAGTCCCGCAGGGAATCCCGTCCTGCGGGCTGTTTTAAATTCAGGCATATCTCACAAAAAGGAGATTTATGAGTAACAATACAGCAACTATTAAAACAAGAAAAAATTTAGTTTCTACAAGAACGATAACAATGACAGCTCTACTGGCAGCTATATCATATGTGTTGGCATTTTTAGAGTTTCCGGTTCCTTTGAGTCCATCATTTGCACGAATGGATCTGTCAGATTTACCTGCACTGATTGGGACGTTTGCGTTTGGACCGGTTACAGGAGTGATGATAGAATTGATAAAAAATATATTACAGCTTCTGTCAACATCAACAGGAGGAATTGGTGAACTTGCCAATTTCCTAATGGGGGCATCCTATGTACTGGCTGCCGGTTTTATATACAAATACAAAAAGACTAAGAAAATGGCGAGGTGGGCATGTGTTATTTCAAGTGTGGTTATGGGAATAGCGGCAGCGATTGCAAATTATTTTATTCTACTTTCACTGTTTGAAACATTTATGCCTCTGGAGCAGCTGATTGCATCATTTGGCGAATTTCTGCCATTTATTAAGACTAAGCTGGACGTTGTTCTATTCAATGCATTGCCGTTTAATATCTTAAAAGGCTTGGTAATTGGAGCAATTACCATGATGATATATAAAAAACTTACACCGATACTGAAAGGAGAGACTTTGAAATGACAAAAATGGATTATCTTGAACTTCTGGTGGATGAAATTCATTCAACAACAGTTGCAACGATAGGTTCAGATGGACATCCTCAGACAAGAATCATAGATATGATGTACTATGATGAAGAAGGTGTGTATTTCCTTACAGCAACGGGAAAAACATTTTATGACCAGTTAATGGAGCAGCAGTATGTGGCAATATCCGCAACAAAAGACAAAATTGCGGTGTCTCTGCGTGGAAAAATAAAGAACATCGGAAAAAAGAATCTTGATATTATGTTTGAAAAAAATCCATATATGAAGAAAATCTATCCGGGAGATACGAAAGACGCAATCGAAGTGTTTCGGCTGTATGAGGCACAGGGAGAGTATTTTGATATCAGCAATCCATCAAATATTGTGAGGGATACTATAACAATTGGAAAAACCGAGGCAGTTCAGACAGGGTATTTTATTGGAAAAGAATGTATTGGATGCAAACTGTGTTACTCTGTATGTCCGCAAAAATGCATTGATATATCTTCAGTTCCGGTTACTATCAACCAGAATCATTGTCTGCATTGCGGAAGATGTGCAGAAATTTGTCCGAAGCAGTGTATTGAGAAAAGAGGTTCATTATGATTTTTAAGAAAATCAGAAAAGGGTATGCTGACTGGAGAAACTTTTTATGTAGTACTCCGGCAAGGGATTATGTATTCCAAAAGGATGCATATGAAGACCAGATTGACAGGGCAGCAAAGAATATAAGAAATACAGACTGTGTTATAATCGGGGCAGGAGCCGGGGCATCGACAGCTGCGGGAATCCAATATGGTGGTAAAAGGTTTACAGACAATTTTGCAGAATTTATAAAAAAATACGGTGAGTACTACATGACAGATATGTATGCAGCCGGATTTTATCCATATCCGTCTGAGGAGGCAAAGTGGGGATACTGGTCAAAACATGCATTGATGAACCGCTTTGATCCTCCGGCATTGCCGCTTTATACAGAGCTTTATGATCTTGTAAAGAATAAAGAATATTTTGTACTTACAACCAATGTGGATCATCAGTTTTATAAAGCGGGATTCGATGAAAAAAGAATATTTGCAACACAGGGAGATTATGGGAAAATCCAGTGCCAGAAAGCCTGTCATTCAAAGACTTACGATGCAAAAGACCTGTTTCGTAAAATGGATAAAGCAAGAAGAGACTGCCTGATTCCATCAGAACTTGTACCAAAATGTCCGGTGTGTGGCGGCAATATGGCTATGAATCTCCGTTGTGATAATTATTTTGTGGAAGATGAAGCGTGGCATGAGGCAGCCGACAGGTATGCGGGGTTTCTGGAACAGCATAAAGATAAAAAGGTTGTTCTTTTGGAACTTGGAGTTGGATTTAATACGCCGATTATTATACGTTTCCCTTTTGAAAAGATGGTGAGGGAGAACTCGTCTTATAGTTTGATACGCCTGAATATGGATGAAGCGGTAGTTCCGGAAAGCTTCGGGGAACGTGCAATCGGTATTGGCGGTGATATGGCAAAGGCAATTACTGATATAAGGGGGCTGGTATTATGACACAGGATGAGCAAAGAGAATATCTGATTCAGTATCTTTTAAAAGAAGAAATACCGTTTGGCAGACAGAACATTCCTACGGATAAGCAGGGGCAGGAAAATCTGCTCCGCTCACTTATGAATGTCAGACCGCCAAGACCAATCAGTAATGATTTTTTGAAAATACAGGATGAGTATCTTACAGAAAGAAATATAGAGCGTGGAATCACAGATGTTGACACGCTTGCACCTGTAAAATCCGATTCGAGATTATATATCTGGCAAGGGAATATTACCACTTTGAAATGTGATGCGATCGTGAATGCGTGTAACTCACAGATGCTTGGTTGTTTTTCACCGATGCATGCCTGTATTGATAACTTTATTCATACTTATGCTGGAATGGAACTTCGTCTGAAAATGCATGAAATTATGGCAAAGCAGGGGCATGAAGAAGAGACCGGCAAAGCAAAGATAACATCGGGATACAATCTTCCGACAAAATATATTCTTCATACGGTAGGACCTATTATACAATGGAAAGTCACAAAAGAAGATGAAGACCTGTTGGCAAGCTGCTACACAGAGTGCCTAAAGCTTGCAGCGGATACTGGTGTGGAATCTATTGCATTCTGTTGTTTGTCTACAGGTGTATTCCGTTTTCCACAGCAACGAGCTGCCGAGATTGCAACGAGCACTGTAAAGCAGTATCTTAACAAAGACAGCAGAATAAAAAAGGTAATCTTTAATGTGTTTAAGGATGAAGATTTAAAAATATACAGTGGATTGTTATAAACGTCTGTTGAAATATCCGATAAATCTTATTGTACTGTTACTGCCTGAGAATGTGATTTATATTGGAATCCGATGTTAAGTGAAAGAATGGTGGGAAGAACGAGAATATTATTAAAAAAGTGGACAGTTCACCAATTGGGGGCTGTCCACTGAGAGGACGGCGGTTAGTCACCGCCTCCTACTCAATTTTTAACAGGAAATATTAAAGTTCAAGTGAATCTTCTGCATCAACCCACATCTGTAAATTTCCATCAAGATATAATCTTGCATATTCCAGTGGTTCGTCAATAGCAAGTGTATTTAATGCACAGTCTGATCCAGGCGTGGTTTTTAAGTCCTTCTCAGTTTCCCAGCAGTCAATGCGAAGCATATAGCCGGCACTGGTATAAACATCAATACTGTTGCATTGTGGATTATATTCTGCAAATATTGTTCTCATCGTATCTTATCTCCTTATCGATCAATAAATCATCAGTTACAAAAATCAGAAGCATTTCAATCAGTTCACCATGTCACTTTTATTTTGTGTTATACTGTTTTATATGATTTTCTTGCCCTTGTATTTTCCCTTATCAGAGTTTGTAAACACTGGCGGGACGATATAACACAAGGGAAACAATAAGGGAAAGCTCACCTGCGACAAATCCAGTGTTTTCAAGGGTTTACAGAGAATTTGATAACAAAATATAACAGTTATACGGTAATCATTTGCAAGAATAAGAAAAGTGCAAATCACGCACTGAATTTATT